>NZ_NIBG01000006.1 GCF_002270055.1 Anaeromicrobium sediminis
TCTCAGATATATACGAATAAATAAGGCATTAGAGAATATCCTAGATTTTGCGTAAATGGTTATTAATTATAAAATTTCATGGTGTATTTTTATACAATACAATGTATATATAGCGAGAGGTGGTGATTAAGCTACCCCTCGTTATTTTATTTGAAATTTATTAATATCTTATAAACTTGTACCATATTAATATATATATGAGCATCCTGTATTGAAGACGGTAAACAGTAAAAACTCAATTTAAGAGTCTTCAAACAGGACACAAAACTTGCAGTAACAAATGGATATTTGTTACTACTAGTTTTAGTTAAATTTTCATATTATTACAAATATCAAAAGGAGGGTACTTAATGAAACGAGCACATTTTAAAATTTTTTCTATGATGCTATGCATCCTAATGTTGTTTTCAATGTGTATAAGTTCATCATATGCAATGGATACGGCTTACACAATGGAAACAAACAGTTATAAGAATGGTTTTTCTTTTGGTAGTCAGAACAAAGCAGAAATTGCACAAAACATCTCAGCAATGAAGGAAAAAGCTACTGAAAATAAAATTAGCTTGAAAAAACTTCTAAAAGATGCCAAAGAAGTAGATGAATTCTACAAAGAAATGCTTCCAGAAAAAGTAGAATGGATGCACGGTGTTGCAGATAGCACAAGTATTCCGTATGAAGACATTTTAATCCTAAATACTTTTGATAAAAAAATGGTTGGATTTGAAGGAGAATGCACAACCTTTTTAGCACAAGGAAAAGCTTTGGCCAGTGGGCAAGGAACAATGATTATGAAAAATCGTGATCAAGGAGCAAATGCCCTGTGTGAAATAAGTGTTAAAGAGCCAGCTACATATGGAAATGGAGCTATTTATAGAGCTGCCTATATTGATATTCCACAAGCAGAAAAAACTTACAAAGTTGTAGCAAATCGTACAGCAGGTCGCTGGGGATACGGCATGGGAATTAACGAACATCAAGTTATAGTTGCTGATAACGATGCTCCTAGTAGAGATATATTGGATTTTAAAGCAGGGTTACATGATAATGATGTTGTAAGATTGCTCCTAGAAAGAGCAAAAACAGCAAGGGAAGCCGTGGATATTTTAGGAAAAATTGTAGAAAAATATGGTCAGGCATGGAATGGTATCATGTTTGAAATCGGTGATCCTAATGAATTATGGGTAGTAGAAGTAACAGGTCATCGTTGGGTTGCTAAAAAATACAATGATACTATAAGTGCAAGATCCAATCAATATCAAATCGAAGATGACTATGATTTGTGTTCAGCAGATTTAATAAGCTTTGCAATTGAACAAGGATGGGTAGATGAAGGAACAGAAAAAATAAATTTTAGAAAAGTTTACTCTTGTGACGTAGGATACCCTGACGATAATGATTTATCAAAGCGTAAAAATGTAGAAAAACTCTACAATACAGAAATGCGTTATGAACGAGCAATGGAGCTTCTAAAAGAAAATGAAGGAAATATTACATATTCAATGATGATGAATGGGGCTAGAGATCATTATGATACATATACTTTACCAAGTGGAAAAGTTATTGAATTAAATCAAGTTCCTTTCTATAGTACGGAATATGCAGATTGGGAAAATAAGGAGTTTTTAAATGAAGCACCAAATAGTGATGAAACACCTGCACATATGTATGTTCGTGGCGTATGTGGCCATGACATAGGTTGGGGACGTACTATAGCATCAGCTGTTTTGATTGCCAGACCAAATGTACCAAATGAATTAGGATTGATGTTACATGCTCTTGGAACTCCATGTAAGTCCGTATATGTTCCGTTTTATGTAGGCATTGACAAAGTGCATCCTGATTTTGAAAATCCTACTGCAGCTGTGTTATTTAAAGCAATTGATACAAGAACCTTTGGATTCTATAACATGTATCATGATGCCATGCGCAAACACTTTGACAAGTATGAAGAAAACATGCTGAATAGTTTAGCAGAAATAGAAAAACAGTTTATTTCAGTACAAAATAAAGATGAAGCAAAACAACTTCTTACAGATTTTGTTATAAATAAATGTGACGAAGCACTTAAAACAGGAAAAGCAGTACAGCAAGAAATTACAAATGTAGCAAAGGATTGGTATTCCTGGGAACCAAGAGATATTAACAATTAGAAAGGTGGGTCTAATGACCCCCTTTTTCTTATTTTAACAATCTTTTTCTTAATTTCTCACTTTTGTAAGTAGGAAATAATAGAAAAATAAATAGCATAAATATAAAAATAAATGAATAATAATACAAAATAAAGAAAGAACTTTTCTATTAGGAGGATGATGAACATGGTGAAGATGAATGGTAAAAAGACATTGGCTGTAATACTTATGCTATGTATGATATTTGCATTTTCGGGATGTGGAAAAGAAAAAAGTGGTGCGGATAACACCCCTCTAACGAAGCTTGAAGAAATTAAAAAAGCAGGGAAAATCGTATTAGGTACATCCGCGGACTATCCACCTTATGAATTCCATAAAGAAATCGATGGAAAAGATGCGATTGTAGGATTTGAGATTGAAATGGCAAAAGCAATAGCAGAGGAGATTGGGGTTGAACTTGAGATTAAGGATATAAAATTTGATGGATTATTAGCTGCTTTATTTGCGGATAAAATCGATTTTGTTATTGCAGGAATGACACCAACAGAAGAAAGAGCAAAAAGTGTTGATTTTTCTAAGGAATATTTTGTAGATGAACATAAGGTCTTAATAAAAAGTGAAGATGCAGGAATGATTAAAACAGCAGATGACTTAAAAAATCTAAAAATAGGTGCACAAAAATCATCCATACAGGAAGGTATTGCACAAGGTATTGAAGGCGCAGAATTAAAACTAATCAGTAAAATAACTGATTTAGTATTAGAGGTATCTAATGATAAAATTGATGCCCTTGTTTTAGGAAAGGCAACTGCAGAAGCATATGCAGATAGAAATGAAGACCTTTTTGTACCAGAATTCTCTTTAGGTGGAGGAAATGGTTCTGCAATAGCAATAAAGAAGGGGAATGAAGATTTTGTTAAAGAACTAAATAATATTATAGAAAAACTAAAGAATGAAGGAAAGATTGATGAATTTGTTACATATGCAACGGAATTAGCAAATGAGTAATAAAAAGTAAGAGGAAAATAAAGCAAAAGGCAATAAATCTTATAGCCTTTTGCTTGAAATTTTTAATAGCTCATTTTAAATTCAATAAATTTAAAAATATATAGTACCTATAAGAAATATGGATGTTGATCTATGTGAATTTGATAAAAGTCATAAGTATGAATAGATGAATTTGTTTAAATAGGAGGAGAAAATATTATGAGTAATTGCAAAGATCTAAAATGGACTATCGTAGGAGCTGGAAATGGAGGACAATCTGTTGCAGGACATTTAGGATTCATGGGGTTTGATGTGACTATATATGATATTTGTCGAGAGCCAATAGAAGCAATAAAAAAGCAAGGAGGCGTATTTTTAGAAGGGGTTGTTAAAGGTTTTGGAAGTGTATATGCAACCAATGACTTAGAAGAAGCCATTTTACGTGCAGATATTATTATGGTAATTACTCCAGCATTAGCTCATGGGCATATTGCAAAGGATTGTGCCCCCTATTTAAAAGATGGTCAGGTGATTGTACTTCATCCAGGAGCAACTTTTGGCGCATTGGCATTTTATAAAGTCTTGAAGGATGAAAGTTGTAAGGCGGATATTACAATTGTTGAAACCAGTACACTAATCTATGCATGTCGTCTCAATAAATCTGGCACAGCACGTATATTAGGGATCAAAGATAGACTGCAAATAGCTGCTTTGCCAGCGATTAAAACAGAAGAAGTGGTAGGAATTTTAAAAGGTGCATATCCACAGATAGAAGGACTTGAAAATGTAATGATGACCAGTTTGGACAATACAAATCCTATGATTCATCCTCCAGCCACATTATTTAGTACTTCTTTAGTGGAATCCAATAAAGAATGGTTATTTTATTGGGATGGGATTACAAATTCTATAGGAAATTTCATAGAAGAAATGGATCATGAAAGATTGAATATAGCTAAAAAGCTAGGATACAAGATGGATGCTATAAAAGATCAGTATCGTGTTGAATATCATGCAGAGGGAGAAAATTTAAGTGAGATTTTCAGAAAAACAGATGCCTATTCAGGAGTGTATGGTCAAAAAACTCTTAAAACACGCTATATTCTTGAGGATATACCCATGGGTTTAGTTCCTTTTGTGTCTTTAGGTAAAAAATTAGGGGTAAAGGTGGAGCGAATGGAAACCATCATAAAATTATCTGAATTTATGTTGCAGCAGGATCTTACAAGTTATGGAAGATCTTTTGAAAATATGGGTCTTGATAAGATGACTATGGATGAGATTATTGAATTGGTTATAAATGGATAATACATGGTGAAAATTCAAGTGGTTGGGGGTCGTATAAAATATATACATCCAAAATTGAAAAGAAATTTTGTAAACATTTGAAGCCAACAAACGCCTCCTAGGGTGTTGATGAAACGTTTATTATAGTAAAAACTATTAAAGCAGGAGTTAATTCTTCTGCTTTTTCTCATCATTATAATTGATGAAGCTCAAAATTTAACAAAATATGAAATAAAAACAATTGTATCAAGAGTAGGAGAAGGGAGTAAAATAGTTTTAGTAGGTGATCAAGAGCAAATTGATCATTCATATCTTGATTCTTGTAATAATGGACTCTCATATTTAATAGAAAAATTTAAAGAGCATAGATTATCAGGACATATTACCTTTAAAAAAGGAGAACGATCTCAATTAGTAAGGTTAGCTGCCGAAATATTATAGTGAATATGACGGAGTGTATGTAAATGGCTATTTATTATAAAATAGTATAGTTTATTTTTATACGATACATAGGGATAGGTGGTGATTAAACTACCTCTCCCTATTCTATTGAAAATTAAATAAATTAATTAACACAGTAATAAATTAAAAATACATTTTTAAAAGGTTGTTTTAATTGTTAAGTAAAATATTCAATTTTTGCGTTTTTAAAGTTATTGTTTATAAGGTCCGTAATAAGCTCTTTCATTTCAGTACTTTGTTCTTTTGGATACACATGTTTAAATTTGCCGTATGGTCCCCATTTTAATATTCTCTTTTCTTCGTCTAAATCAAGTTCTGTATTAGGGAATCTAGTAAGTATTAATTCCTTAGCTGTAGCAGTAAACCTATGTTGAATAAGTTCAAAGGTGATCTTATCATTATAATTATTTAACTGAGACTTTAGTTTATCAAGTAATTCTCTATAATCCTTCTTCCAGTTATCATAAATCATTATAGGTGCAATTATAAAACCTATAGGATAACCTGCATTTGCAATTTTTTTTGCCGCTTCTAATCTTTCATCAAAGCTAGATGTGGCATGTTCAAATTTACTTATTACATGTTTTGTATTTATACTAAATCTAAATTTAGTATGGTTATTATGTTTTATGTCTAAGAAAGAGTCTACATTATTATATTTTGTTATAACTCTAAGTCTTCCCTTTTCACTTTTAGCAAAAAATTCAATACACTTTTTCAGATTTCCAGTTAAGTGCTCAAGTGCTACAGGATCAGTAATACTACCTGATTCAAAAGTAGTTATATTTGGCCAATTGTTATCTATATGATTTTGTAGAACATTAAGTATATCATCAATATTCACAAATACCTTCATAAAAGGTTTTTCACCCTGAGTTGTTTGTAAATAACAATACTCACAATGGCCTGGACAAGAACTAGATAAAGAAAACTGGTAGTCAGCAGAAGGTTTGCAAGGTCTTAATTTTTTTTGCGAATTTACTGTAATATAGATAGCCTTTTTAGCTTTAGCATAATTATGGGCAGGTGATTTGCCCTCAATGATAACTTTTCTGGACTTAATAATGGGGACATTTAAATTTTCTAAGTATTCTACAGCATTTTTTCCTACCTCATATTTCAGAATTCTAGGATCTATATAGGCGATATCTGGTATAAACAATTTCATATATTTCACCTCTTTAGTATGTTCTCCATATGTTTACAATACTATTAGTAAACATTTTAAAGAAGACATGGGCATAATAATCATAAGAAATGGAGGTGATTATTATGGACAAAAAGGTTGTTGTTGAAAATACACTAAAACCATATATTGATATTCTTGAAGAGAGTGGATATGATGTTCATAAATTATATAAAAATGAAAATGCAAATAAAATAGAATCCACTAAATATGATGGAGTTGTAGTATCAAGTGCTAAGAATATTCCAATGGGACATAACTCAAAAATTAATGTACCTATTATTGAGGCAGAAGGGAAAACTCCTGAAGAGGTTCTTAATATATTGATAAGTACGCACCATGATGGCATGAGATAAATCTGTTTTTAAGTTAAAATTAATTTGGCAAAAAAGAAGCAATTAAACTAGAGCTAATATCCTATCAGTTTGGGTGTTAGCTCATTTAATTGATTTTTGATATATTTTACATATGTAATCATGTAAATTGATGACTTTAATTTAAATCATTAATTTGTTTGACTTTGAAAGCAAAGAAAGGATGACATTTTAATAAGCTACTAAAATCCAAGGATAACATACTTATAATATGTCCTTGGATTATTTTATATCATAAATTTTTTTGCCTTTTTCTCCTTTCTTAATATGTTAGGAATATGATTTGCTACATATAGAAAGGTTATAATCAGAATACTAATATTAAGGGATAAAACATTTTAAATTAGGCTAATTAACACTTCTTTTACATAAATCTAATATCTGTTTAGCAAAATCACAATATACTAGTCTAGGGAATTGATAAGACTTACATAAGGGAGGCGTAACTAAATGTTTAAAAAGAAAAATTTTACGACTAAAGCTTTAATAGGTATATTATTACTTGCTTTTGTATTTGTTAGTGTTGGAAAAATATCTAATAATAAAGTATTAGCAAGTGAAAAAACTTTTGTAAAAGGGAAAGCTCCTAAATACGTATTTTACTTTATAGGAGATGGTCTAGGAGCAGCACAAAGACAAGCTGGAGAATATTATGTTCACGAGACTACTGGAAATAAAGAATTTAAACTAAATATGAACACTTTACCAAAGGTTGGAATAAATACTACTCATTCTGCAGACTCCCTAGTAACTGATTCGGCTGCAGCAGGAACAGCTTTGGCTACAGGAAATAAAACGAATAATGGAGTAATTTCAAAATTACCAGATGGAACAGATGTAAAAACTTTAATTGAAGAAGCTGAAACAAAGGGAATGGCAACAGGTATAGTAACTAGTACCAGATTAACACATGCTACTCCTGCAACATTTGCATCACATAATATAAGTCGAGGAAATGAAAATGAAATAGCTGTAGATTATTTAGACAGTGGAGTAGATTTCTTTGCAGGTGGAGGATATAGAAACTTTATACCTCAATCTGAAGAAGGTTCAAAAAGAAAAGATGATAGAAATCTGGTAGAAGAATTTAAAAATCAAGGATACAAGACATTTATAGGAAAAGAAAGTACAAAAGAGTTTAGAGACTTTAAGGCATCTGATGAAAGTAAGGTATTTGCTTCATTTACTTCTTCTCATTTACCGTACGAAGTAGATAGAAAAAATACTAATGAAACCCCAGCATTAGCTGAAATAATAGATACAGCTATAGAAACTTTATCAAAGGATGAAGATGGATTCTTCTTAATGGTTGAAGGTGGAAGAATAGACCATGCAGGACATGCCAATGATTTAGCCGGAGTTATCCATGATGTATTAGCCTTTGACGAAGCAATTAATGAAGCTTTAGATTTTTATAAAGAGCATAAAGATGAAACTTTAATTGTTGTAGTAGGAGACCATGAGACAGGTGGAATGGGACTTGGATTTGGTAAAAATTATTTCTTGAAATTTGATCAATTAAAATATGTAAAAGTTTCTGTTGAGGATACTTTACAAAAGATATACAACGGAAATAGAGAAGAATACTTAAAATATATAGAAGAGAATTTCGCTTTAAATGATTTAAATGAAGAAGAATTAAAAGAATTAAATAAAGCTATGGATCTAGTGGATAATGGACAAAAGGATGAAAAAACTTATGGCTATTATAATCCTGTTGCTACAGCAACTACCCATATATTATCAAAGAGAGCTAATGCATATTGGACAACTTTTGCTCACTCAGGAACTCAAATACCTATGTCAGCAATAGGAGTAAATGCAGAGGCATTTGAAGGGTTTAAAGATAATATTGAAATAGCTAAAACTATGGCTGAAATAATGAAGTTTCAATTAACAGAAGTCAATAAAGCTCAATAATTTAATGAATATAAGAGTCAAGTTTATACTTGGCTCTTATCATGTAATGATTAAATAATAAGAGGTATTTGTATATGAAAAGACAATATAAGATTTTTATATTTTTGGTTATAGTATCTTTAATAGTTTCTATAATTTATATTGATAGTCATAATAAATCAAAAGAAAGTATGAATTACATAGAAGCTAAAGCTAAAGTATTAAAAATCGACAATAGCAATGTTAATCGAGCTGGTATATCTAGAATTGGAGATCAAAGCTTAGATATTAAAATACTCAATACTAAATTTAAAAATGAAGAAATTAAAGCAGTTAATCATCTAACTGGTAGCTTAGAGATTGATGATTTTTATAAAGAAAGAGATACAATACTTGTTTCTTTAATGATAGAAAATGATATGATTGTTGGGGCAAAAACTGTTTCTTTATATAGACAAGATTGGCAGTTTATCTTGTTTGGCATATTTGTTTTATGTTTATTAATTTATGCAAAATTAATAGGGCTTAAAGCACTTTTTTCCTTTGTTGCAAGCTTATTTGTCATATGGGAAGTTTTAATTAAAAATTTATTAGCAGGAAAAAATCCACTAATTATTACAACTTTAGCATTAACATTATTATCAGGAATCATTATATTTTCAGTTGCTGGCATTAATAAAAAGGGAATATCAGCATTTGTAGGAACCATGTTTGGACTTATTTCAACAATTATAATAACTGTATTTTTTGGAAATAGAATGGGCTTTTATGGCATGACAACTCCTTTTGCTCAGACATTAATGTTTAGTGGATATATGGACCTTAATATGCAACATATTTTTTATGCAACTATAATAATAGGGGCCTCTGGAGCAGCTATGGATATTGCCATGGATATAGCAGCTTCCATGGAAGAGATAAAAATAAATATGCCACATATATCAAAAAAAGATTTAATTAAATCGGGATTTAATGTAGGAAGATCAGTAATAGGAACAATGACTACAACCCTACTATTGGCATATTCTGGAGGATATTTGACTTTGCTAATGTTATTTATGGTAAGAGAAACAAGCTTAATTCAAATATTAAATATAAAAATGGTTTCAGCTGAAATAATGAGAACAGTAGTAGGAAGTATAGGTCTTGTTCTGGTAGCACCTATAACAGCAGTTTTTGCAGGATGGATTTATTCTGATAATAGGATGTTTAAAATTAAGTTAAATGAAAATAAAAGTGAAAAGAAAATAGGTGTTAGTCACTAAACCTATTGGTTAGGAAAGAACCTTGTGAGAGATTATGAACTCCCAAGGTTCTTTTGTTTGAGCAGATTTTACAATAAAGTATTATTTGTCTATTAGAAGTATTTTCAATAAATATATACTCCTGTACCATCTTTAATATTATCATATACCCATTTAGCATCATCTACGCTTAATCTAACACAGCCATGCGAAATAGATTGGCCTAGTCGTGAATCTACAATATTTTTTCCCTTAGAATCGAACAAAATTGAATGGAAATAATAATTTCCAAAGAATCTAACCTTATATTTTGCCTTTACTTTTCCATTATAGGAAGTGAGCCATGGTGCTCTTCCGCCAATTGTAAAATTCCCCTTTACAGTTGGTGTTGATGCTTTTCCATCTGTACATACCATTGTTTTAGTAAGACTCCAATTCTTATTTTCTCCTTCAAAAATATAAGCTGCATTCTTATCTGTATCAACCCATACATAATGATTTGTTTTACTATTAAAGTCTTTTTCATTTATAATTGCTTCTAATTTTTCTTTTTCTGAAAGAATATTTTCATATATTATAAGTTCTTCTGAATACTCCCTTGTGTACTTTCCAAACCTATCCTTAACATATACAATCCCCTTATATATGCCTGGTTCATTTGGAGTATAATTAATACTATTATTTTCACTAAGTAATCCGTCATATACTACATTTGAATCTTTAAGTACGTACCAATGATACATTAAATGATCTCCATCTGCTGAAACGGAAAAACTAAGGGGCGTATTAACAAGCTGTTTACCGGTTTTATTTACCCAAACAGAATTTATTCTAATGGGGAGAATAATATTAATTTCTTCTGACAATTTACTTTTGGTAATTCCATTCTCATTCTTAATTTTTACAAGAACTTGGTATCTACCTAATTCATTCATATTAAAATCTAAAAAGTTTTCTTCATCATATTCCTTTTTGTATATTTCATCACAGTCTTTAAATATGGTCCATTCATAATCTAAATCTTTCCCTCTAGAAATAGCTGTAAATCTAAATACAGTTCCAAGTGTCTCTATATTACTCTTATCAAATGTTATTGAATCTATCATTGGAGAAGCTCCATCTGTAACTTTTATATGCTCATTGGGATTATCAATTGCAACTTCTTTAGTAACAGAGGATTCCTTATTTTGTGCATATATACCATTAGATGATAAAACCTGCACTATAAGTAAAGATAAAACAAAAACTAGTGAAAAACAAATAAGACCTTTAAGCTTGCGCGACATAGTATTCCCCCCTATATTTCGATAATCTACCTTTAAAGTAAATATATGTACCTTCTAGATGCGTTATGAGAGAATAAATTTTAAGTTATAACATGACATGGGAATTGCATAAGTTAATATATTATTAAAGAGAAGAATCAATTAGATAAGGAGAATGAAATATGTTTTTAGTGAAAAAAGCAATATGGTCTATTTTACTTGTATTTATTATAAGTACTATATTTTTTACAATGGGTTTTATGTTTGAAGAAAAGGTAGAAGGAGTTCAGGATTACTTAGATACTTTTAAAGAAACTGAGGAAATCAGAGTTGATAATCATCATATTAATAAAAATTCAAGTAAAAAAACTACCCCACAACCAAATCATAATAAATTTGAACCAGTTTTTTCCTATAGCTCTTTATCTGAAGAAAACATTCGTAAGATTAAAGAAGTTTCATGGAAACCATCAGCGCCAGTATCTTTAGAAGAATTGTCCTATGTTAAAGTTACCTATTGGGGATTTGATGATAGAGAACATGTGGGAGAGTTGATAGTTCATGAAAAAGTTGCAGAAGAAGTAGTAGAAATATTTGAGGAATTGTATAAAGGAAAATTTCCTATAGAAAGAATTAAATTGATAGATGAATATGGAGCAAATGATGATCTATCCATGGAAGATAATAATACATCATCATTTTGTTTCAGAGTGGTATCGGGAAGTAAAAAACTTTCAAAGCATAGTTATGGTATTGCTATAGATATTAATCCATTACAAAATCCCTATGTAAAAGGAGATAAGGTATCACCTAAAGCTGGAAAAGAATATTTAGATAGAAATAATGTTAGAATGGGTATGATTATAAAAGATGATATATGCTATAAAGCTTTTAAAAGTAAAGGTTGGATTTGGGGTGGAGATTGGAAGACGGTAAAAGATTATCAGCATTTTCAGAAGGATATTCATGTTAAAGAATTAAAATAATATGTGCATACTGCCAGTAGGTCAGACAACAATTATTATCCATAATACATATAGAGTTATAGTGGAGTTTTTTCCATCAAGCTAAAGACTCCCCACATGGTAAGATAGTTGTTGTAGGAAAGAATTAATGATATCCTTTAATGAGAAGTAACAAAGAAAGTTAATACATAGGATAAAAGTGTTAATCAGAATATAAAATTTCTATTTTGTAAAACTAAGATAAAACATTAAATTAATGATTATATTAGTTTTCATAGAAATTAAAAGAGGAAATTTTTCTTAAAAAGAATATGATAATAAGTCGGATATTATTATATAGACATATTGCAAATATAAAAAATTAAAGGGGGCTAAAAAATATGAGCAATTTTAAATTATCAACTTATGAACATTTAACAGGTGCAACTAAGCAGACTCCTGCATTTTCATGTGTAGCACAGGGAAATGGATTTTTTTATGCGAAAAAAGGAGCTATGGTAGCAGATAAGGGACAATTTAAATATGAAAAAGTATTATTAGATCCAAATGCTGGAAGTGGTCTGGCTAGAGGTATTTTAAATAGTGTCACTCGTAGATTAACAGGTGAAAATATGGAAATCATGAAAGTTACAGGTAATGGAATGTGTATCTTAGCTTGGCAAGGAAGAAATGTAACTATCGTTCCATTACAACCAGGAGAAGCAGTTGGGGTAGAATCAGAAAATATTTTAGCTTTTTCAGGAAATTTAAAATATAGCGTTAGATTCATTGGAGCAGGAGTTTTATCTCAAAAGGGATTGTTTACTACTAATTTCCAAAATAATTCTGGTGAAGAAGGGCATGTGGCTATAATTACTGATGGAAATGGAATCGTAATTCAAACTCCTTGTAGAGTAGATCCTGATGCTATGATCTGTTGGACCGGTCCAGATCCAGACCTTAAGGCAGATGTAAATTGGAAGACATTTGTGGGCCAAACATCTGGAGAGTCTTATATGTTTGAATTTAGGCAAGGAGGATACCATGTAGTACTACAACCTTCAGAGAGGAAATCTGGCCTTGCTATTGGCATTGATGGAGGAAATCAAGCGGGCACACAATCAAGTGCATTTAATAATACACAAGAAAACTTAGGTGATACATTAGGGCAAGTAGGAAATGTACTAGGAAATTTCTTTGATAGATAAAAAAAGGAGGTAGAAAAAATGGGGTTAAATGGTCTTGGAGGATTAGGAAGTAGCAATGAATCACAGCAACCTCAAGAACAAACAGCAGGTTTAGGAGGCCTTGGTGGATTAGGTGAAGGCATGGAGACACCAGCACAATCAACAAATTTAAATAGGCCTGTTGGTGAAAAAGTATCCTTAAAAAAGGGTCAAAAAGTATCTTTGAAGAAAATGGCAACAGATGCAGGATTAAATGGAGGAACATTATCAAAAGTTAAAGTTGGCCTTGGATGGGATCTAAATAAATATGATGGCGGACATGATTTTGACTTAGATGTATTTACTTTTGCTGTTAAGGGTGATGGTAAAGTAAGAAATTCAGGAGATTTTATCTTTTTTAATAATATGAGATTAAGTAATGGTTCTATTGAATTGATGGGAGATAATAGAACAGGAGCAGGGGCAGGAGATGATGAGGTAGTAGCCGTAGATTTAAATACTGTTCCTGCTGACATTGAAAAAATCATATTTGCAATCATTATTAATGAAGCAGAGATGAGAAGACAAAACTTTGGTATGGTTGGAAATGCATTTGTTAGATTAGTTGATACAAATACTAATAAAGAATTTTTAAGATACGATCTTTCAGAAGATTATAGTATAGAAACAGCTGTAGTTGTGGGAGAAATATATAGACATAAGGGAGAATGGAAATTTACTGCTATAGGAAGCGGTTTTAACGACGGATTACCTGCATTGTGTGCTTGTTACGGAGTAGATGCAGAATAATAATTTTTTGCAAAAATATTAAATGATTAGAGGTAGTGATAAAAAATCACTACCTCTAATCATTTTTTATAAACAAGAATGATTTTACAAAAGAACAACTATTGTAACAAAGGAATAATGGAAAATTTGTAGAATTGAATAATTATTCGGAAAAATTAGATTGGTTGGTGTGTTTAGAGATTGAGAATGAAAAAAATAATTTTTATTTTAATGTTTATATTTATTTTTACTAATGAAAGCTATTCGATAGCTGACTCACAAGTTGAAAAAACTATAAAAGTTGCTGGGGATAATCATTTGCCACCATACCATTATGTAAATGATAATGGTATTTATAAGGGATTTTCTGTGGACATTATTAGAGCTATAGCTATTGAAAAAGAGTTAGATATTGAATTATACCCTATGCCATTTTATTCGATTATGGATAATCATAATATTGATATGATACTGGGCATAGAAAGAGAGAAAGAGTATCCTAATATTTACGAATTTTCTTCACCATACTTAGAAATATCTAATTGTATATTTGTAAAAAAGAATAATAAATTTATTGCAGATATTGAAGACTTAGCTTCCGTAAAAGTAGGCATTCAAAGGGGAAATATTCCAAAGGAGTTAAAACAGTATATAAGGGAAGATTCAGTTGAATATGTGGAAAATCAGCAACAAGGTATTCTTTTATTAATGATGGGAAAGATAGATGCTTTTGTTGGAAATAGGATTACTGGCTTATACACAATACAAAAGTTTAAACAGACAAATTTTATTAAAATTGTAGGTAAACCTATAGCACCTATTAAATATTCCTTTGCTTTTAAAAAAGGCAATCATGATTTAGTTAAAACAATTAATGAGGGATTAGAAGAAATAAAAAATGATGGTATATATGATAAAATTTACAATAAATGGTTTGGCGAAATTATTCAAACGCCTTTAGAAATTAAGATGAATATTTTCAAAAGAATATTTTGGGCCTTAATTATTGTAATGATTATTGTCTTTGTAGTATTAAGAGCAAATCAGATTTTAAAGAGAGAGGTAATGAAAAAAACAGAAGAATTGGTTAAATTAAATAATAGCTTGCTAGAGAGCAATAAGAAAATAGAAAAAGAATATATATTAAGACAACAGATATTTAACAGTGTTTATCATGGTATAGTTACAATAAATAAGGATGGAATAATCAATTTTGTAAACTTAAAAGCAGAAGAAATTATAGGAGAAAATAGTACTTTAAATAAAAATATAAATGACACAAATATTATGAAAATAATATCTAAAATAGAACTTGAAAATGTTTTAGTATTAGGAAGAACATATTTAAACAAGGAAAAAACCATTCATATTAATAATGAAAGAATAGTATTAAGGTATAGTGTATATTCCTTAAATGATGAAAATGACAAGTGTATAGGTGCCGTCATAACCTTGGTAGATATTACAAAAGAAAAGAAAATACAAGAAAAATTAATACAAAAGGATAAAATGCACGTACTTGGAGAATTTATGGCTATGGTAGCCCATGAAATAAGGAATCCATTGGCATCAATCAAAACTTTTATTGATCTAATACCTGAAAAACTTGAAAATAAGAAATTTAGGGAAAGGCTATTATATTATGTACCATTAGAATTAGATAGAATGAATGGTCTAGTTACAGATTTACTAGATTATGTTAGTTTAAAAAAAATGGACAAAATGGAAGTAGACATAGGTAAGTTAATATTAGAAGTATTAGTTTTATTTGAAAATAAAATAGAAAAAAACAGTATTAGTGTGATCAGTAAAATTGAGGAGAATGTTACTATTTATGCAGATAGAAAACAGATAAAACAAGTAATTATAAACCTAATTTTAAATAGTATACAAGCTATGAATAAGAAAGAAGGAAAAATTGAAGTTCTTTGTTATAGTACTCCCCTATGCTGTATAGTAAAAATCATAGATAATGGCGTTGGTATAAAAAAAGAGAAACTCTCAAGAGTGATAGAACCTTTTTTTACAGATAAAGAAAAGGGGACAGGATTAGGATTGGCAATATGTTATGAAATTATAAAGGAGCATGGAGGACAGTTTGAAATAATTAGTGAAGTTGGAAAAGGAACTGAAGTAGCTTTAACATTTCCAAATAGGCAATAGAAAATAGGTTGGATTGAAAGATTAATATGCATATTTTATTCAATAAAAAGTATATACAAGGTGGGATGAAGTTGGAACAGATTCTTATAGTAGATGATGAAGCTGCAATTTGTGCATCTTTAGAGTGTGCCCTTGAGGAGGAATATGAAGTATTTATAGCTAATAAACCGAGTGAAGTATATGAATGTTTAAGAAACAATAACATTAAAATTATGATATTAGATTTAAAGCTAGGAAAATATAATGGATTAGATATATTGCAGGAGGTAAAAAAATATCATATAGGAATTGAAGTCATAGTTATTACTGCTTTTTCTAGTATTGATACTACAATAAAGGCTATAAAGGGTGGAGCCTATTATTATGTTTCAAAACCAGTAAATATTAAAGATCTAAAAAGCTTGATAAATAATGCACTTAAACATCAGCAGTTAAATAATGAAATTGTACACTTAAATGAGGAGATAGAAAAAGGACACAAATTAGGGGATATAATCGGTAAATCTGAAAGCATAAAAGAAGTATTTCAATTGATAAATAAGGTTAAGGATATTGATTGTAATGTACTGATAACAGGTGAAAGTGGAACAGGAAAAGAGCTAGTTGCTAGAGCTATCCATTATTTAGGTAATAAACGTAATGAGCATTTAGAGGTTGTCAATTGTGCAGCTATACCATCTGATTTACTTGAAAGTGAACTGTTTGGATATGCAAAAGGTGCGTTTACAGGTGCTGTTCATGATAAAGCAGGAAAATTTGAAATAGCTAATAAGGGAACGATTTTTTTAGATGAGATTGGGGAAATGGATATTCAACTTCAATCAAAGTTATTAAGAGTATTGCAGGAAAAAAAAGTAACCCAATTGGGCTCAAATAAGGAAAGAAAAATTCATGTAAGAATTGTAGCGGCTACAAATAGGATTTTAGAAGAGGAGATTTTAAAAAAGAATTTTCGAGAAGATTTATTTTATAGATTAAATGTAATACAGATTAAAATGCCTTCCCTTAGAGAGAGAAAAGAAGACATTCCCTTACTAATAGGGCATTTTATAAGAAAATATAGTAAAGAATACAATAAAACAATTAAAGAGATAGATAGAAATGTTCTAAAGTTTTTGGAGTGCTATGACTACAAAGGAAATATAAGAGAGTTAGCAAATATAGTTGAAAGATTAATAATTTTATGTGATGACAGTAAAATATCTTATAAAGATATTCCTATAGACATGAGGCAATCTAGCTCAAAGGATAATTTTCATTCTGATAAAATTGCAATTCAGATAGGAGAAAGTTTAAAGGAAGCTGAAAAGAAAATTATTGAAAATACATTAAAAGGAAACCATGGGAATAAGAGATTGACGGCTGCAGTTCTTGGTATAAGTGAAAGAACTTTATATTATAAAATAAAAGAATATAAAATAAAAGTTTAAATATTAAACTATGAAGGGATAGTTAGAGATATGAGAAGAAAGATAAAATATTGTTTTGTATTGGCTATCAGTATTTTCATATTATTAACTAATGTGGCATGTAATTATGCAGATAAAGAAATAATTGAAACAGATAATACTGAGATAAAATATGAAAAAATAACTATTGCTACAGGAGAATCATCAGGGACCTATTATCCAATTGGAGCAGCAATAACTGCCATAATAACAAAATATATATCAGGAATTGATGCTATAGCAGAGCCAACAAGTGGATCAATAGAAAGTTTAAAGCTTTTAAAAAATAAGGAAGTAGATTTTATACTTGTTGCATCTAACACAGCATATGCTTCATATAAGGGAGAAAAACCATTTCATGAACCCCATGAAAATTTAAGAGCTATTGCTAATTTATATCCAGAAGTTTTTCAGTTTGTAGTATTAAAGAATTCAGGTATGAAAAATATTTATGACTTAAGAGGAAAAAGAATTGCTGTAGGAAAAGTAAATAGTGGGACATTTAGAACTGCAAAGGAATTGTTAAAATATCATGGAATTACCTTTGATGATATTACTGCTAAACCTTTATCTTTCAAAGAAGGGTTAGCTGCGTTACAAAAAAATGAAGTGGATTGTGTAATTATAGGATCAGGTATGCCTACAGCAGCAGTTGTAGATATTTCAGTAATGATGGATATTGATTTATTATCTATTGATAAAGGCGTTTTCTCCAAAGAAGATAATATGAAATACTTAAAATTATTTACTATAAAAGAAGGCACATATAAAGGCGTAGATAGAGATGTTGTTACTGTAGCTAGCTCCGCATTGTTAGCTACAAATAGTGATGTGGACGAAAATCTTGTTAATGAAACTTTAGAGGCTTTATTTAAGCATGTTGATGAAATCGAAGGTGCCCATCCTCAAGGAAAGAATATTAAATTAGAAAATAATATAAGTGGAATGCCTATTCCAATGCATTTTGGTGCTATCAAATATTATAATAAATTTAAAATAATAAATGGAAATGAATGATTAATATAACTTTTGAATTTCATATTTATTGAATATTTTAAGAAAGAATATACCCAATAATGGGATATTCTTTTTTTGTGCCTAGATATAATGTGATGAGAAATGACTGCAAAATTTTAATGTGAGAATGTACATTTTTGGAAGAAAAAACATGAGTTTCTAGTGGCACGGATTTTGCTTTAAATCTAAATGAGGAGAGGACTTCATAAAAAATACAAAAGATTTTTCCGGATTTTAAATATTAAAATTAAAATAGGGAGGGATTTATAGTGCAAGGTCATAATATTTTATACTTATCTCAAAAGGAAGTAATAGATTGTGGTGCTTTAGTTATGAAGGATGTTATTGATGATTTAGAAAAGGTATTTATACTGCATAATAAAAAGGATTATGTTCTACCTTATAAGGTATCACTTCGTTGGGGGGATAAGCATACAGAGGAAACGAGAGGAAGAATAAATGCCATGCCAGGATATGTAGGTGGAGATACAAATATAGCTGGGATTAAATGGATAGGAAGTGGACCACAAAATCCTATGAAATATGATTTGCCAAGAGCTTCTGCACTAATTATTCTAAATGATGCTGAAAAAATGCTTCCTCTTGCCATAATGGATGGTACGATTATTAGTGCTATGAGAACTGGTGGAGTTACGGGAACTGCAACTAAGTACTTAGCCAGACCCGATTCTAAAATAGCAGGAATAATTGGAGCAGGTACACAAAATAGGACTCAGATAATGGCAATAAAAACAGTAATGCCTAAATTGTCAAAGGTAAAAGTATATGACCTGTATTTAGAACGCAGCAAGAGATTTGCAGTAGAAGTGAGTGAAGAATTAGGCATAGAAGTAGTACCCGTATTAAGTGCAGAGGAAGCTATTAGAGATACTGACATTATAGTAACTGCAACAACTGCAAAGGAACCAATTGTTAAAGCAGAATGGATAGGAGAAGGGTGTTTTTATTCTCATGTGGGAGGACATGAGGCTGAGTTTGATGTTATAAGCAAGGCTAATAAAATTGTAGTTGATGATTGGGAGCAAATTAAGCATAGAGGAACTCAGACGTTGGCAATTATGCACGAAAAAAATGAAATGAAAGATGAAAATATCTATGCTGAGATTGGAGATATTATTACTCAGAAGAAAAAAGGTAGAGAAAATGAGACAGAGTTCATATACTTTAATGGAGTAGGAATGGCATTGGAAGATATTATTGTTGCCAACAGAATATACTCTAAGGCGTTGGAAAATGGAGTTGGAACAGTTTTAGAATTATGGGATAAACCAATTTGGATATAATGGGTATGATCATGAAAAAAATTGAATTTCATATTTGTTGAATAGATTTAAGAAAGAATATGCCACGTAATGTGGGTATTCTTTTTTTATTTATATGTGTATTCACATAAGAAATGATTGCAAAATTTTACTACAAACAAATGAAAATTGCAAAAATTGCAGAGGTTGAAAAGATGAATTGCAAAAAATGCGCATGTCGCAAAAATTATATGGCAGAATGGGCATTTTGCAGGAAAAAAGCATGATTTTTCATTGGCACAGGTTTTGCTCATATATAGGATGACAAATATATTATTAATCTAAGTGAGAGGTGGTTTTTATGAAAGTAGCAGTAATTGGTGCAGGAAATGGTGGAATATCTATGGCTGCACATATGGCATTAAAGGGAAATGAAGTATCAATTTATAGCAAGTTTAACAATGAAATGAAAGAAATTATTGATAAGGGGGGGATTTATCTTAAAAATGGATGTGTAGAAGGATTTGCAAAAATGAAGCTAGCTAGTACAGAAATTTCAAAAGTAATTAAAGATGCTGAACTAATCATGGTAGTGGCTCCAGCCTTTGCACATAAAGATATTGCAAATGAGATTGCACCCCATTTAGAGGATTCACAAATAGTTATTCTTAATCCTGGAAGAACAGGTGGAGCATTACAGTTTAGAAAAATAGTCAAAGAAAAGAATAAGAATTTAGAATCTATTGTTATTGGAGAAGCACAAACACTAATATATGCAAGTAGAAAAGTAGGACCAGCGGAGGCAACTATTTTTGGTATAAAGGAAAAGGTTTCATTTGCAGTATTACCATCAAGTGCTATCGATGTTGCAAAAGAAAAAATTCAAAAGATTTTTCCACAATTTACACCTTTAGAAAATATTTTAGAAACCAGTTTACTAAATATTGGTGCTATATTCCACCCAGCTCCATGTATTTTTAATGCTGCAAGAATTGAATCTACTAAAGGTAATTTTGAATACTATCATGAGGGAATAACACCTACTCTAGGGAAAATACTAGAAAAAATTGATGAAGAAAGAATGAATGTTGCAAAAGGGTTAGGTGTGAAGAACAAGTCTACAATAGAATGGCTAAAAGATGCCTATGGGGTAGAAGGAAATAGCATATATGAATGCATTCAGAAAAACAAATCATACAGTGGAATCAAAGCTCCAAGTAATATAAATACTAGGTATATATCTGAAGATGTTCCAATGAGCTTAGTGCCTATAGCTGAATTTGGGCAGCTAGTAGATGTGGAGACTCCTACAATAGATATGATTATTAATTTAGCAAATATAATACATGATAAAGACTATAGAGAAAATGGCAGAAAATTAGAAGATATGGGAATTTTAAAAGAAGAATTTATTAATGATGAAGCTGCAGCTTCAAAGTTTGTGTTTTAATATAGGTTTACAAAAAATAAAGGCCCAGAAAGGAGAAAAAATATGTTTCCTACAGAAAAAATAGCATCGGGTACATTAAATGCACTTTTATTTTATTGTTCAGTAATGGGAATTTTGTTATATATTGCTACTCTTTTGAGAATTAAAATTAAGTTATTCAAAAACCTATTTATACCAGCTTCTTTAATTGCAGGTACTTTAGGGCTTATACTAGGCCAATATGGGATAGGTGTTTTGCCACCTGAAATGACTCAAAGTTGGGGAGCTATGCCTGGTAGATTAATAACTATAGTATTTGCCCCTATGTTAATTGGCTTAACTATCCCAAATCCTAAAAAAGTTGGAAATTTAATTGGTCCACAATTAATATTTGGATATGTGGGAGATTTTATTCAAATAGGGATACCATTTATAATTACAGCATTGATTTTAAAACCATTATGGAATGTGAATGACATGATAGGATCTATTGTTGAGATAGGTTGGTGTGGCGGTCATGGAACTGCTGGAGGTATGATTGATGTATTTAAGCAGCTAAATTGGGAAGATGGAGGACCTTTAGGACTTACTTCGGCTACTGTAGGTTTGTTTATAGGAATTATAGTAGGTATGATTATAATAAACTATGGTGTTAGGAAAGGATATACATCAGTTCTTAAATCAGAAGATAGTATTAATAGTTCTGTAAGTTATGATATAATTCCACAGTCAGAGCAACAGGCAGCTGCTGTGACTACAATAAACAAAGACGTTGTGGAGTCATTTGCATTCCATGGGTCATTAATATCAATAGCTATTTTTATAGGATGGATACTTCAAAAACAAATAGCTTCAGCTTTAAATATTGGAATGCCATTATTCCCAATGGCTATGATTGGTGGATTAATCGTACAACTTGCCATAGCAAAAACAAAAATTGCAGATGCAGTAGATGTGAGAACCTTACAAAGAATCCAAGGACTTGCATTAGAATTTTTAATCATTGGAGCAATTGCATCTATTAAGGTGCCTGTAGTAGTTGCATATGCAGTTCCACTATTAATTCTAATGATATCTACAGCTATAATAACAGTTTTATATTTCTTCTGGGCAGGACCACGTATCTTTAAAAATGAGTGGTTTGAGCATTCAATTGTTAACTTTGGAGCCCTTACTGGAGTTACAGCTGTTGGATTAATGTTATTAAGGACTGTAGACCCTGAAATGAAAACAGAAGCTAGTCGTGCATTTGCCTTAAGAGCACCATTTTTCAGTCCATTTGCAGGTGGAGGATTAATAACTTCAATACTCCCAGTATTAGCAGTTAAGTATGGGGCATTAAAGACTGGTATAATGTTCTTAGGAATAGCTGTTGTACTCTTAATTGCAGCTAGAGTAATGGGGTTTTGGGGCAAACCAAATTTGGAACAATCAAGTGTAGCCCATTCTAGAAAATAAAAATACATAAAATTATGAGTGCCTCAAAAGGAGACCCCTATAATTTTAAGGAATATTTCTCTATTTGAGAAAACTAAAAATAAATAAGATTAGGATTATATGTTAAAAGAGCTATTAAAAGCTCTTTTTTCATATGCAAAAATAACATTGAATATGATTTCTTCCTTTATTAAATACTAATGAAGAGGTGATAATATGAAAGAATTAAAAAATTTAAAAGAACTTCATGATCCTGAAAAGGGAGCTACAAAAAAAGCAAATGAAGAAGAGCGGTATAAAGAGATTACAGAGCTAAGAGATGAAATTAAATATATTCAATTTGAGGATAAAACCGTACCTGTATCCAATGAGGAAAATAAGTAATAGATTTAGGCCTTTATTTTTTTCCTAACTTCTGCTCCAATCCAGATTACAATTGGCATTACAAATTCGAATGGAAAGGCGAAATATCCCCAAAAGTCGCTAATCCATTCGAACATAAACATTGTACTCTCATAGAAAAAATACGAAACATTAGAAATGATTAGAGCTGTTGGAGTTACAATGAACCTGTAATCATTAAAATTAAACACTTTAGCAACACCTCTGCTAACAGCCATTAATAACACGCTTATTTTAATAAACCCACCTAATAGAAATGTTGCTCCAGATATTATTTCTAACCTTTGGAGTAATACTCCAATATTTACTCTAGTGAAAGTGTTATAACCAGGAAAATAAAAGGATAATGTATCATTAACTCCTAGGACCAAAACTTCAGTTAATACAAGAATAAGTATTAAGCCCCCGCCAAATATCAAACCAATTAGGTATAGTCTATTGAAAGAACCTTGTTTTTTTAATCCTGTGAAAATCATCGTAAATGCAATAGTTTCTGATAAAGGAAAGAGAAAGGTAAATATACTCCCTTCCATAATTGCGCCAATTTTTTCAGTGAAAAATGGTTGCATGTTTACTAGACGCATTTGAGGAATGAGTAGAACTACTCCAACGAATAAAGTTATGAGAATTATAGGTAAGATAATTTCTGTCCATTTGGCCATTACTTCAATACCTTCTTTAACTACCCATATACATAATAATGTTAATGACATATAAGTAACTCCTTTAGGAGTTTTTAAAAGGGATACGGAAACAATAAAATCATTAAAAACATACATAACAGACATCATATTAGTTGCAACATAGTAAAACATTAAAAAACTAATTATCTTTCCTAAGATTTTACCAAAAACATCTTCATTAATATCAAATAAATCCTTATTTGGATAAAGTCTATGTAATCTAGAGAACATTAACATGAAAGGAATAGAAATAATAATACCTAAAATGATTGCTATCCAAAAATCTTTTTTTGCCTCCATTCCTCTAGTAAGTATAAATGTTTCTGCAACAATAAATAGAGTTATTAGATAGATTCCTTGTTTTTCAGAAATCACTTCTTTATTCACTTGTACACCTCCTTCGCCATAATAATATATTATTGGTTCTGGGCGCATGATTTTATACTTCTGAGGGAAAGGGTTTTGTATTTAGATGCAGAAATCTAGAGTAAGGATAGTTAATCCAGGCTTTTTCCTGAGCTAGATAGTTACACTATTCCATATGGAGGAGAGTTTATGAATGTTACAATTACAGAAGAGACAAAGGCCTATATTAAAAAACAAAATGCTGTTTCACTTATTGTGTATATGATTCCAGATGAGATAAGCGGAGGATGAGGATGTGGAAATACCAAAAGGTATTATACTCCTTCCGTGAGAATGGGATTTAAAGATGAAAAAAATATGGATCAATATAAGAAATTAAGAGTTGATGGAATAGATGTTTACTTATCTTCTAAGATAGAGAGTGAAAAAGAGGGAATTGTAATTTTTCTTGAAAAAATATTCTTTATCCGTAGATTGGATGTAAAGGGAATAAAGATTCAGTTACAGTGATTCTATGGAACAGTTAAGCCTAATTTAAAATAAAATTTTTAAAAAAAATTCAAAATTTATAGCTTGTATAATATATAAAAATTTAATAATCATGGACCATGTTACATCAATTGGAATAACACAATTCTATCTATAATTAACTTTATATAACATGGTTATAATTTTAGAAAAATCTCAAAATAAATATAGGTGAAAGAAAAAAATAAAATACTATATAAAGGAATGAATTAGATGAAAAATAAAATATTTAGTACATCTTTAATCGTTATACTTTCTATAGTTGGTTTTTATTCAGCATTTAATGAAAGAAGTATAGTATATTCCCAGAGCGATTATAATTTAGTACAAGATAGTTTGGAAAAGGATGTACAGGAAGTAAAAAAAGACAAGTTTGAAATGATCACAGGAAAAATCAAAAAAATAACTGTAAGAGATGGTAAAAGGTCATTATTAATTGAAGATAAAAAGGGGATTGAATATATTTTCCATATAAGTGAACATACAATTATATTAACCTTTGAAAAGTTAAAAGTTGGTCAAGAGGTAGATATAATTTTTAATGGAATATTAACAACTAGTATACCACCTCAAGGGACAGCTATAATAGTAAATGGATTAAAAGTATAGATAGTATAAGTTAAGAAACATAGAATCCTAGCCTAGTTGAAGCTTGGCCTTACAGGATTCCATGGATATATTAAATGACAAATAAAATGTGCTACTCCTATGAGAATTAGCACATTTTATATTTATTTCATAATTCAATAGTTTCTCAACATTTTTTAAAATAAAATATCTTTCTACTTCAGTTGTATCTACAGAATTAATCCATTTAGTTCTTCCTTTAGGATATTAATATAGGTCTGAGATTCTATACTCATTGGACGAGTTGAACTATGAATATGACCGATTTCAACATAAATATCAGGAATTGGAATCAGCACCCAATTGAAGTTTTTAGAAAAATTAGGATGGAGTTTACATCCAATCCCATAAGCATCAGTTTCGTTAACTATTTTACATTTTACGTCTCTGTCAAACACAGAAATTTCCTTATCAAAATTTATAAAGTTAAATTCTTCAGTATCAAATATATCTCCATATTGATTATAAATGCTTTCCTTATAATGGACGAATGGATATTTATGTAGTTCATAGAAGAGTGAATCTTTATGTTTTAATATGGGATGCCCTTGTCTTACGTTAACATAAAAGGAAAGCTTCCCAAGTGATACATAAGTTAGGTTTCTGTCTTTTAGATGATCGATAAAGTTTTCTAGTTTCCTTTCCACAATAATAAAAATACCCAAATCAGCTTCTTGTTTATATACCTTATCAATGACTTCAAAACCCTGTGCATTGATTAGTTCAAAATTAAAATTTTCATTATTGGAGTTCAATTTTACGTACTTTATGAAGGATTCCATGACAGGGGAATAGTTTTGTGCAATCAATCTAAAAGAAGAAGAATTAGTATTAGTTGAAAAATGTTTCATCTCTTCGCACTGATTTAATATTGATTGAGCATAGAGGAGGAAGGTCTGACCCTTCTCTGTGACTTGTATACCCCGATTATTTCTTTTGAAAATAGTAATACCCATTTCAGTTTCTAAATCTTTAATTGAAGTACTTAAATTTGGCTGGGATACAAAGAGTTTCTTTGCAGCTTTTGAAAGGGAACCCCATTTTTCGATTTCAATAGCATATCTTAATTGTTGAAGTGTCATAAAGAACCTCCTTAAACTTGGTATAAATTTTAATTATATCTATATAGGCATTTTATATTAACAACCCCTACTATTCAAGTATTATAATTATGTTGGTGGAGCAAATTGTTGGCAAATGTGTGTTGGGTATTAGGTTATATATATATGTCAAATTTATTTTACTCTAGTGCCAATTGTGAGAAAATTCATGGTTTAATAATTAGGTATAATAAATATTAATATCAAGGGGTGTGCTATATGTCTTTTAAAGAGAGAATATCAGAATTGGTAGATTCAAAATCACATGAATTTATTTGTATCAATGATAAAATCTGGGAATTTGCTGAGATAAGATTTCAAGAACATGAGTCTGCTAAGTTACAAATGGAAGTTCTTAAAAAAGAAGGATTTGAAGTGAAGAAAGGTTTAAGCGGAATAGACACAGCATTTTTCGGTAGTTTTGGAGAAGGGTATCCAGTGATTGGAATTTTAGGAGAATTTGATGCTTTATCTGAATTAAGCCAAAAAGCAGATATGGCTGTAAGGGAACCTATTGTGGAAGGTGGCAACGGTCATGGCTGTGGCCATCATACCCTTGGGGCATCATCTTTAGCAAGTGCTGTTGCACTAAAAGATTATATGAAAGAAAATAATCTAAAAGGGACAATTCGATATTATGGTTGTCCAGCGGAAGAAAGTGGCGGTGGTAAAACATTCATGGTTAGAGATGGATACTTTAAAGACGTGGATGTTGCTTTGACTTGGCATCCTAGCTCTAGTAATTGTGTATTGGAGAGTGGCTTCTTAGCCAATGTAAAAGTATTGTTTGACTTCAAAGGAATCTCAGCTCATGCAGCAGCTTCGCCTGAATTAGGGAGAAGTGCATTGGATGCTGTGGAATTAATGAATATAGGTGTTAACTTCCTAAGAGAACATATGATTGATGAAGCTAGAATTCATTATGCAATTACTGATGCAGGAGGAAATTCGCCAAATGTTGTACAGCATAAAGCACAAGTATTCTATACTATCAGGGCACTTAAATCTCCACAAGTACAAGAATTATTTATGAGAGTAAAAGATATTGCAAAAGGTGCAGCCTTAATGACAGGTACGGAAGTTACCACAAGAGTTGTTGGGGGCTATTCAGATTATTTAGCAAATGACACCTTATCAAGGATTATGGCTATCCATGCAAAGGAGGTTGTTAATGAAATTGATTATACTGATGATGAATTGGCTTATGCAGAGAAATTCAAGAATACACTTGGTGTTGAACTGAAGTCAATGGAAAAAATCATGAACTTAGATAAAGAAGCTATGAAAAAACCGATTATGAAGGGTTTACTGCCACCACCAAAGAAATTATTAGGTTCATCAGATGTTGGAGATGTGAGTTGGGTTGTGCCAATGGCACAATTCATGGGTAATTGTTATGCATTAGGAACACCAGCGCACAGTTGGCAAATGGTAGCTCAAGGGAAGTCATCTATCACTCATAAAGGCATGATTGCAGCAGCTAAAATTATGGCATTAACAGCAGCTGAAGTTTTTCAAAATCCTGCTGTCATAGATAAAATAAAGGAAGATCATTTAGAGAATCTTGATGGAAATGAATATATTTGTCCAATTGCAGATGATGTTATACCAAATCAGATTTAATGAGATACATTAATGAAGGAATGGGAATAATCTTAAAAATCCTATGTCAAAAGGTAGATATAAGTTTTAATGGCATATTAACAACTAGTATACCACCTCAAGGGACAGCTATAATAGTTAATGCCTTAAAAGTATAAATGCTATAAGTTAAGAAACATAAAATCCTAGTCTAGTTTTAACTAGACTAGGATTTTTTTGTGATAGTTAAATAGGTGACTTATATTTGATTTTTAAGAATTAAAAATACGGCATATTGACAGCATATTAAGAATATAATAGTTGAAATACTTTGAAAGAAGGAGGTAGTAATATGAGTTTATTAATGGCATTTTCTATTGTACTGGTGGTTTTAGCCATCGGGGATATTGTTTCAACTAGGACAAAGGCTTGGGTTCCATCTGTATTTGTTGCGGCATTATTGTTTTTATTTGGATTTTGGACTTTCTTCCCTCAGGACATCGTTGCTATAGCAGGATTTCAGAAACCAATCATATATTTGTCAATGTATTTATTGATAACCCATATGGGTACGTTACTAACGGTTAAGGAGTTAATTAGTCAGTGGAAAACTATTACTATTGCCCTAATGGGTATTGTGGGTATTTGTGCTCTCACACTTACAGTAGGGAGAGCCCTATTTGGTTGGGAAACAGTTGTAGTAGCTACTCCACCACTGACAGGTGGTATTGTTGCCGCCATCATTATGTCTGAAGCAGCTACCTCATTAGGAATAGAAAAATTAGCGGTATTAGCTATTATCACTTATGTAATGCAAGGCTTTGTAGGTTACCCTCTTACAGCACTTATGTTGAAAAAAGAAGGTAAAAGACTTCTAAAGGGATTTAGATCTGGTGAATTGAAGGCTGCCGAAGAAACTACAGCTAGTATCCCATCTACAACTAAGAAAAAACTTGTACCTGTTACTCCAGAGAAATATGCAACTACCTATGTTATTCTTGCAAAGTTGGGCATAACTGCTTGGGCTGCTGTAGGATTTGCAAACCTAATTAAGCCAGTTGTTAATATTTCACCATTTGTTATGTGTCTATTCTTTGGCGTGATTGCTCAAGAATTAGGCTTTGTAGAACAAAGACCTCTTAATCTCTCAAGTTCATTTGGTTTCCTAATTACAGGACTTATGGCATTTGTATTTGCTGGTCTTGCTAAAGCTACACCTGCAATGCTTGCCACAATAGCTCTTCCTCTTGCTGGAATAATAGTTTTAGGTGTGTCAGGTATGGCTATCCTTTCGATGTTTGTTGGAAAGAAACTAGGATACACTAAGGAGATGTCCTTCGCTGTAGCACTTACTGCACTTTATGGATTCCCTCCAAACTACATTCTTACTGAGGAAGCATCAAAAGCCCTAGCTGAAACTGATGAGGAAAATAAGTTCCTTATGGATGAAATGCTTCCTAAAATGCTTGTTGGAGGATTCACAACAGTTACAATTGTATCAGTAATAATTGCAGGCATATTTGTTAATTTATTATAAAAATTAGGAGCATCTCTAGATTAGAGATGCTTCATTTGAGAAAAAGGAGGAATTATTTTGGCTCATAAAATAAATTGCTCATGGGAAGGCCAAATGAAATTTAAAGCAATGGATGAGTTTGGTCATGATGTGTTGATGGATGTTAATCCAAACGTTGGAGGCAATAATGAAGGGTTTCTTCCTATGCCAATGCTTCTAGTAGGCCTTGGAGGTTGCATGGGAGTTGATGTAAAAATGATTCTTGATAAAATGAGAGTAGAAATCGAAAGTATGAACTTAGAAGTAATAGGCGAAATCGATGATGGTAAACCAAAAACATACAAAGAAATAAAGCTAAAGTTTTATTTTAAAGGCAAAGACTTGAATATGGATAAGCTAGAGAGGGCAATAAAATTGTCCGAGGAGAAATATTGCAATGTAAGTGCTATTTTATCTAAATCAGCAAAGATAGTTCATGAAATATTAATTCTTTAAAATTTGGGAGGAAAATATTATGATAACAAATTTACATAGAATTAGAAGAGATATCGAGGAATTGTCAAAGTTCAATGCTACCCCTGGCCAAGGCCTTACAAGATTTTCACTTACAAATGAAGACAGAGAAGCAAGGGAATACATAAAAAGTGAACTTACAAAATTAGGTCTTAAGGTTTATGAAGATCCTGCTGGAAGTATATTTGGAAAAAGAGATGGAATAAATAATGACCTTCCAGTTATTATGATAGGATCTCATTTTGATTCAGTAAAAAATGGCGGTAATTTTGATGGTCCTGCCGGTATAGTCATGGCACTGGAAATAATGAGGGTACTTGAAGAAAATAATGTTAAAACTAAGTACCCTATTGAGTTTGTGGGTATGATAGAGGAGGAAGGCGGCAGATTCGGTGGTGGAGTGTTTGGAAGTAGAGCAATGACAGGGAAAGTATCCACTGACCAATTATATAACAATAAAGATGAAGCGGGAATCTATATGGCTGAGGCCCTCAGAAAATTTGGTTTTAATCCAGATGAAATTGAAAAGGCTAAGAGAGCTCCTAAGGATATAAAAGCCTTCATTGAGCTTCACATAGAGCAGGGTCCTATCTTAGAAACTGAAAATAAGGATATAGGCATTGTTGATTTTATAGTTGGAATCAATGAGTTTAAGGTCATAGTCAGAGGTAGACCTGACCATGCTGGAACTACGCCGATGGATATGAGATCAGATGCTCTTAGTACAGCCTCAAAGGTCATAAGCAAAATAGACGGTTATGCAAAGGATGCTTCAGAAGGTACTGTGGCTACTGTGGGAATACTTAATGTTAAGCCCGGAGCAGCAAATATTGTACCTGGAGAGGTTACATTCACTGTTGACATAAGATCGAAAAAAGGTGATTGTATAAGGTCAGTAAAAAATAGGATTATTAAATGTCTCAATGAAGAAGCTCACTCTTCAGGTGTAGAAATAAAGATAATAGAGATGTTAGATGTAAACCCAGTTAAAATGTCTGATCAAATTACTGAAAGTCTTGAAAATAACGGAAAATCATGTGGTTTTTCATATATTAAAATGCTTAGTGGTGCAGGACATGATGCTATGGTTATGGCGTCTATAACAGATGTAGGACTATTATTCGTTCCTAGTAAGAATGGCAGAAGCCATTGTCCAGAGGAATGGACTGATTATGAGGACTTGCAAAAGGGAATTGAAGTTATATATAATACTATACTTGATTTAGGGGAGGAAATCTAAATGGGAGTTAAGGAACTGGCAAAAAAATATAAACAATATGCTATTGATTTAAGAAGAGATTTTCACATGAATCCAGAGCCCAGTATGAAGGAAATAAGGACATCTACTAGAGTTATGGAAGAATTAGAAAAAATGGGTATTGATTGCAAAAAAGTAGCTGGAACTGGAGTAGTTGGAATCATCAAAGGAGCTTCTGCTGGTAAAACTATAGCTCTTAGAGCAGATATGGATGCCCTTGAAGTAACAGAGGAAAACGAAAAGGACTATAAATCAAAGGTCCATGGAATAATGCATGCTTGTGGCCATGATGCCCATACGGCAGGATTACTTACTGCAGCTAGAATATTAAATGATATGAAGGATCAGCTTAATGGTACAGTTAAGCTACTTTTCCAGCCCGGTGAAGAAGTAGCACAGGGAGCTATAAAAATGATAGAAGAAGGTGTTATGGAGGATGTTGATGGAATTTTTGGCATTCACGTATGGAATGATATGGAAGTAGGCACAATATCTGTGGAAGCAGGCCCTAGAATGGCCTCCGCTGGAATATTTAAAATAAATATTATAGGGAAAGGTGGACATGGTTCTATGCCTAACCAAGGGGTAGATGCAGCAGTGGTTGGCTCTGCAATTGTTATGAATCTTCAATCCCTTGTGAGTAGAGAAATTAGTCCATTAGATCCTGCGGTAGTAAGTGTAGGGATATTTAATGCAGGAACAAGATTTAATGTTATTGCAGGTGAAGCATACCTTGAAGGAACAACAAGATGCTTTAGTATGGAAGTGAATGACGCTTTTGAGGAAATGATTACAAGAATAGCCGGAAACACTGCCAAAAGCTATCGCGCTAAGGCTCTAGTTGACTATAAACAACTTGTTATACCTACAATAAATGATCCTGAAATGGCGTCTATAGCTGAGGGAGCAGTTAAAGAAATAAGGGGTAGTGATGCTCTTAAGACATATAAACAAACTACGGGAGGAGAAGATTTTTCATTCTTCACTCAAAAAGCACCAGGAGCATTTGCCTTTGTAGGATCAAAAAATGAAAAGAAATTAGAATATTTCCCTCACCATCACTCTAAGTTTGATATTGATGAGGATGCTCTTGAGATAGCAGCAGCTTTATATTCTCAGTTTGCAATTGATTTTTTGAATAAGTAAAGGGGAAGTAATATGGATTATAAAAAGATATTGGAAATGCAAAAGGATTATGTTATAAAGTTAAGAAGAGACTTCCATGCAAACCCTGAACTCAGTTGGAAGGAATTCCGAACATCCAAGAGAATAAAGGAAGAATTAGAAAACATGGGAATTTCCTATGTTGAAATGGCTGGAACAGGAGTTGTTGGTACTATAAATGGTAATCTGCCAGGTAAAACTATTGCTTTAAGAGGAGATATGGATGCACTAGAAGTTACTGAAAAAAATGAAATAGAATACAAATCTCAAAATCCAGGAGTAATGCATGCCTGTGGTCATGATGGTCATACAGCTATGCTTTTAGGAGCTGCTAGAGCCTTAAATGAAGTGAAGGATAAGATAAACGGATCTATTAAACTAATCTTCCAACCTGCTGAAGAAATGGTTCAAGGAGCAAAGAAAATGATCGAAGAAGGTGTCCTAGAAGGTGTTGACGGTATATTGGGAATACATTTATGGTCAGACATGAAAACTGGAAAGATATCAGTAGATCCTGGTCCAAGAATGGCTTCGGGAGACCATGTTATCATAGATATCATAGGTAAGGGGGGACATGGTTCTATGCCCCATCAAGGTGTTGATGCAATTGTTGCAGCTTCTGATCTTGTCATGAATACACAATCAATTATAAGTAGAGAAATAAATCCATTAGATCCCGTTGTTTTTACAATAGGAGAAATTAAAGCTGGCACAAGATTTAATGTTATGGCAGGAGAAGTCCATCTTGAAGGAACCACAAGATGCTTCGATCCTGAAATAAGGGCAAAGCTTCCCCACATAATAGAAAGATATGCACATTACGCAGCTTCTACATATAGAGCAGAAGCTAGGCTTAAGTATATACATGGAACTCCTCCAACAATTAATCATGAGAGATGTTCTTCTCTCGCTAAGGAAACTGTTTTAAGTATGGTTGGAGAAGGTGGTCTCATAAATCTGGAAAAAACAACAGGTAGCGAGGATATGGCATACTATCTCGAAAAAATACCGGGATTGATAGCCTTTGTAGGGTCAGGAAATGATGAAAAAGAAGCAAATTTCCCTCATCACCACCCAAAATTTAATCTGGACGAAGACAGCCTAGCTATAGGTACTGAACTATATTTCAAGTTTGCCATTGATTTTCTTGGAAAGTTCTAAGGTGCTTTTGAGAATTATAGGTATTATAAATTGATTATAAAAATTGATTCGATAAATTTAAGTCTAGTAAAATGTGTCACTCTTATGAGAAGTAGTACAAAAAATAAATAAATGAAAAAAATATATGAGTAAAAAGAAAGGCATTTTCCAAATTTTTTTGTTAGATTTGGAAAATGCCTCTCTTTGTTATATTTCTAATATATATATTTATAGTAATCAAATATAAGTTAATAAGATAAAGAAGACTGTTTATCGGTGATAGCTTCTTTGTTTTTTAATTTATAATTACTTTTATATTTATAAAAGAAAAATCCTGTAATACCCCATAGAATTAAAAGTATATATCCTTGGATTCCCATAAATGCAGGAGAACTTGGTATGAGAAGTATGATCATAAAAATTGTACTAAAAATCATTCCCAGACCTGCAAAGAATTTATGAATATTGAATTTTTTGTTGAGTTTATATACACACATGGATGTGAAGAAGAAAGCTAATACTCCTCCTAAGGATGCCATATTTACAATTAAAACAATAATATTTCTTCCAAGAAATGCTGTAAGACAGGAAACAAGTGCTACAAATTTTACAGCGTTGTGAGGAATATTGTTCTCAGATATGTTCCCAAAGGATTCAGGTAGTACTTTTTCTCTTGACATAGAAAGTATAAGACGACTAGATGCTAGGATAAATCCGTTCATTCCAGCTAGAACAGATGCTCCTAAAGCTATAAACAATAGGACAAGTCCTATATCTCCTAAATAATGAGAAACAGCATCTCCTGTAGCCCACTGAATATTTCCATTTACAATTGCCTCTTTTGTGTAGACAGATGCAGTCATAACATTTAATATGTTGTAAATAATAAAGCCTGATATTATTGATAAAACGGCAAGCTTTGAAGCCGTAGAGTTTTCACATTCATATTCTTCGGACATTTGAACTATCGTATCAAATCCTAAAAATGCCCAAGGGGCTAAAGCTATTATTGAAAGTATTTTAGACATATTTATTTTATCAAATCCAAGATATGTGTTTAGAACATGTTTTTGAGGATCGTATTTATATAAAAATACACATAAAAGCAATAATATTATGGACACTAATGTTCCGGATAACATAATTTGATATCTTGAAGAAAATTGTATATTCCTTAAATTAATATAGCATATTATTCCAATGCTAATTATAGTAAATAATACTTCTCCAAGATAAATATGAAAACCATTGATAGAATAAAGATAGACAGTTTTAAGAAAATCAGGAAGAAAACCACTTACAAGAATGGTGAAAGCTGAGGCGTTTAAAGAAAGGGTGGCTATATAAGCCAATACTAAAAACCAGCCTGTTAAAAATCCGATCTTATCTCCTAAAGTTTTTTTTGCGTATAAAAATTCGCCACCAGAATCATCATATATATCCACCATATAAGCATAATTTTTTTCAATAGCCATAAGCATAAGCATTCCAATAAAAAGACCTATAAAGGTATTTACAACACCTGCCTTGGGTAGATATGTTTCTCCTGGTTGCATGAAAGCACCCCAACCTATTATTGCTCCTAGGGAAACTGAAAAAACACCTAATTTACTAATCCCGTGGGATTCTTGCATCAAATCGCTCCTTTTTTATTTTAGTTTGAAAGACTTAAAAAATAAGACTATATTTAAATCTCCATATGGTTGTCTATTGTATCATACATTTCATTTATGTCAAATTTTCAGATGAAAAGTCGACTGTAAATAAACTATTTCATAACTAAAAAATTTACAATTTGGAAACAAATTTATATATTTTAGAAATACTTATTTTGTATAATAACTTTAGTTCATGAAAATGTAATTACAAAATTATAAGAAAGAGGTAGAGAAATATGAAAAAGATAATGAGTGTATGTATTGCCTTATTATTAGGGGTATCTATGATAGGGTGTACAGACAAACAGGAAGAGACAAAGGAAGTGACTATATCAGATTCAGAAGTATCTCAAGAAGTAAACGTCTCTGTGGAAGAAGAAAAAAACAATATTGAAAAGTATAAAAAGTTAATTGGTTTAAGTAAAGAAGAAATTATTAAGGCCATGGGAGAAGAACCTAATTCTGTTGATGAAGGTGGATTGGAGTTTTCAAATGCTAGTATTAGAGTTTGGTTTGGAGAAGATGGAAAAAAAGTAAATCAAATTTTTATAAATAACAATGATGTTGATTTCAATGGGGCAAAAGTTGGCGAAAAGATAGAGTGTTTTACAAATGTTTTTGGAAAACCAGTAGGAGAGGATACTGGATCAGCGTACAGTAATTTTGATTATGAAGGACTGGTTTTACATGTACAATATGACCCTAGTACAGAGAAAGTCTTTTCTGTATACTTAATGGAGGAATGGAAATAGTCTTAAAAATTTTATATTAAGAATGTATACTTAGAAGGCAGAGGCAATAGAAACCTCTGTTTTTTTGTTGCTATTTTATGTATATTGATTTTATAAAGTAAAAAAATTCAATTATAACATATAATTATTAAACATATAAGAATCATGGACCCTATTACAATAATTTGAATAACACAATTCTATCTATAATTAGCTTTATATAACATGGTTATACTTTTATAAAAATCGTAAAATAAATATAGGTGAAAGAAAAAAATAAAATACTATAAAAAGGAATGAATTAAATGAAAAAAAAGATATTTATTGCTTCTTTAATTATGATACTTTCTATAGTTAGTTTGTATTCAGCCTTTAATGAAAAAAATATAGCATATTCTCAAAATGCTTATAATTTAGTAGAAGATAGTCTTAAAAAGGATACACAGGAAGTAAAAAAAGATAAGTTAGAAATGATTAAAGGTAAAATCACGAAAATAACCATGAAAGATGGTAAGAGGTCATTAGTAGTTGAAGATAAAAAGGGATTTGAATATGTTTTTCATATAAGTGAACATACAATTATATTGACCTTTGAGAAGTTAAAAGTTGGTCAAAGGGTTGATATAATTTTTAATGGCATATTAACAAAGAGTATACCACCTCAAGGAGTAGCCATAATCGTGAATGCATTAAAAGTATAAATATTATAATTTTAAGGAATAAAAAATCCTAGCCAAGTTTTAACTTGGCTAGGATTTTTTACTTGCTAGAAAATTATAAATTCTCAAAACTATGGATAAGTAAAAAATTAAGGGGGTGTGGGGAACATCCCCTGCCGCTTTAAAGGAAGGTGTTCAGATTGCATTAGCAATCGTCGAAGGGAACCATAGGGTTCCATAACGAAGCATACGAAGTATGCATTTTTTATAATAGATGACTTATGTTTGATTTTTAAAAATTGTTATAATAAACTTAATAATATGAAATTATAGGATTAATGAGGTGATAATAATGAAGAAGAATCTTTCTCTTCAAACTAAAATTACTATGTTAATAACCGGATTAATTCTTGTATCCATAGGTATAAGTATTTTATTTGTAGGAAAATGGTCATTAGATAATATTCAAAAGAAGGTAGAAGAGAATATAAAAAATGTATCACTAATATTAGCTAGTTCACCTGATATCCAAAGGGCCTTGAAGGAAAAGGATTCTACAAAGGTTCAAACTAGCATGCATGAACTATTAGATAGATTAGATGGAGTAGATATTATTACTATAGCTGATATGAATGGAATAAGGTATGCCCACCCAAATCCAGATAGGCTTGGAAAACGGTTTGTAGGAGGAGATGAAGTAAAGGTAATAAAGGAAGGGGTAAGTTATATATCACAAGCTAAAGGAACCCTAGGAATTTCTATTAGAGCCTTTGAACCGATTTTTTATAGAAAAGAACAAATCGGTTTTGTAATGGTAGGTGTACTATATGAGGATATTAAAGAATTTAGAACAGATGCACTCATAACCATATTTGGATTTACTTTATTTGGAATAGTTCTAGGTATAATAGGTGCATTAGCCATTGCAAAGAGAACTAGAGATAGTCTTTTAGGTTTAGAGCCTGATGAAATTGTGTATTTGTATAAAGAAAATAGGGCTATGCTTGAAGCCATAAGAGAAGGAATCATTGCCATTGATTCAAAGGGAAAGATTACTTTAGTTAATGATTATGCCATAAAAATACTTAATATAAATAATTCAAATGTAATAGGAGAATATGTATTAGATGTATTTCCCACAAGTAGATTGTTGGAAGTTTTAAAAAGTGGAGAATGTGAGTATAACGAAGAACAAATTATTAATGATACAGTTATATTAACTAATAGGGTTCCTATGAAGGATGGAGATGAAATTATAGGAGCTATGGCCTCTTTCAATGATAGGACAAAGGTTAGACGATTGGCAGAAGAGATTACAGGTGTAAGGCAAATTATTCAAGCACTAAGGGCAAATACTCACGAATTCATGAATAAATTACATGTTATATTAGGTCTTATAAAATTAAATGAAATAGATGAAGTAAGAGCATATATCAAGGATGTGGTAAAGGAACAGGAACAAGTAAGATTTTTCCTCATGAAAAAGATAAAGAATCCAACTATTTCAGCAATTATTTTAGGGAAGTTAAACAGAGCAAAAGAACTGAATATTAACATGGAACTAGATGAAAATTCTTATTTGGAAAAACACTATAAAAATATTCAGAATGACAAGTTAGTTACTATTATTGGAAATTTACTGGATAATGCCATGGAGGCCATTGTAAAAAAAGAAGAGGATGGAGAGATTTATTTCAGAATAGAAGAAGTTAATGATTTTATAGAAATAGAAGTGCATGATAATGGCATTGGCATAGAAGAGGAGAATATAGATAAAATTTTTAAAAGGGGATTTACAACAAAGAAGGATGAAGGAGGCATAGGATTATTTTTAGTTGATAAGAGCATGAAACAATTAAATGGTGAATTTTTTGTAGATTCAAAGTACAAAGAAGGAACAAGTATTTTGGCTAGGATACCTAAGGAGGGGAAAATATGATTCGTGTACTTGTAGTAGAAGATGATCCTATGTTGGCTGAACTGAATAGAAGGTTTGTAGAGAAAATTGATGGTTTTACTGTTGAATTTGTTGCAAAGAATGGAGAAGAAGCCCTTGGTAAAATAAAAAATAATAAAATTGATTTAGTAATATTAGACATTTACATGCCTAAGGTTGATGGCATGGAATTGTTTAGAAGGGTTAGAAAACAAAATAAAATGATAGACTTTATTTTAGTTACAGCAGCCAATGATACGGATAAAATTAAGGAAGCATTAAAGTTAGGTGCAGTAGATTACTTGGTAAAACCCTTCGAATTTGAAAGATTAGAAAAGTCATTATTAAATTATAAAGCTAGAAAAAACCTATTAATAAAAAAGCCCTTTGTCAATCAAAAGGAAATAGATAGACTCTTTATAGGCTCATATAAAGAAGAAAAAGTAAAAGACTTGAAAAAGGGATTACACCAATTTACTTTAAATAGAATAATGAAGTTTTTAAAAGAAAATAAAGAAGAATTACTTTCTAGTGAAATCATATCAGAAAACATGGGCATGTCTAAAGTTACTATTAGAAGATATTTAGATTATCTAGAGGAAATAGGAAGTATTGATAAGAAAATAGAGTATGGTTCTAGGGGAAGGCCTTCTTATCTTTATAAATATAAGTAAAAATAAATAATAAAATAAATAAAACTCTTATTGACAAAATATTGTCTATAAGAGTTTTTTTAATGGGTTCACCATTTTTAAAATTTGAGAAATAATTAACCATATATTTTTTATTTAGAAAAACTTTAGAATAAGTTTTAAATATTAAAAAAAGTGAGAAAATTACCTATAATTTTAAATAACAGAAACAGGGTTGCAGAACTAATCTCAAAGGATAGAAGAAAGGAATGAAAAAAATGGATTATTCTAAAAAAGCATTAGAGGTTCATGAGGAATATAAGGGAAAAATCAGTGTGGTATCTAAGGTTGCTGTTACTAATAAGGAAGAATTAAGTATAGCATATACACCAGGTGTGGCAGAGCCATGCAGAAAGATTGCAGAAAATAAGGAAGATGTATATAAATATACTTCAAAGGGGAACTTGGTTGCAGTTGTAAGTGATGGAACTGCCGTACTTGGTCTTGGAGATATTGGACCTGAAGCGGCCATGCCTGTAATGGAAGGTAAAGCTGTACTTTTTAAAGAGTTTGCAGGGGTAGATGCATTTCCTATATGTGTAGATACAAAGGACGTAGATGAAATTGTAGACCTAGTAAAAAAGTTAGCTCCTACCTTTGGAGGAATTAATCTTGAGGATATTTCTGCTCCAAGATGTATTGAAATTGAGAAAAGACTAAAAGAAGAACTAGATATTCCAGTATTTCATGATGATCAGCATGGAACTGCCATTGTAACAACGGCAGGATTAATAAATGCATTAAAATTGGTAAATAAAAAATGGGAAGACATAAAAATTGTGGTGAACGGATCAGGGGCAGCAGGATCTGCAATCGTTAAGATGTTGTTGAATATGAATTCAAAGAATATTTTAGTATGTGGTAGAAACGGAATATTATATGAAGGCAAAGAGGGAAATGATGCACTGAAAGAAGAGTTGGCTAAAATTACAAATCCTAATAATGAAAAGGGATTATTAAAAGATGCCATGAAAAATGCTGATGTATTCATTGGTGTTTCGGCTCCAGATGTGGTAACAAAAGAAATGGTAGCTTCCATGAATAAGGATGCAATTATATTTGCCATGGCTAATCCTATTCCAGAGATTATGCCCCATTTAGCAAAGGAAGCAGGAGCAAGAATAGTAGGTTCAGGAAGATCTGATTTTGCAAATCAAATTAATAATGTTCTAGCATTCCCAGGAATATTTAAGGGAGCACTAGCCGTAAGAGCAAGTGATATTAATGAAGAAATGAAGGTTGCAGCAGCTAATGCTATTGCACAAATCATTCAAGAGAGCGAATTACATGAGGAATATATTATTCCAAAACCTTTTGACACAAGAATTGTGAAAGCCGTTGCAAAGGCCGTTGAGAAGGCTGCTAAGGATACAGGTATTTCAAGAATATAAAAGGGGGAGAGAATATGTCCGTATCTTCTAATAAAGAAATTAATAAAATAGAGAATAAAGGATTTCAAATAATGGGAATTTCCCTTCCTATGTTTATGGTACTAACAGCAGTTGTTTTAGGAGCAACTTATATGGGAGCACTGCCTAAGGGAATGATTGGTGCATTCCCACTTATGATGATTGTAGGTGCAGTACTGAACGAAATAGGAAACCGTTTACCTGTAGTAAAGGATTATTTAGGTGGAGGGGCAATTGTTATTATATTTGCATCGGCGGCATTAGTAACATATGGAGTACTACCAGGAAGTTCAAAAGAAATTATGACTAATTTTATGAAGGGTGAAGGTTTTTTAAGTTTTTATATTGCAGCCCTTATAACAGGTAGTATTTTAGGTATGAATAGAAAACTTCTAATTAGTGCTTCCATAAGATATCTTCCTGTTATTATTGGTGGAGTTGTTGTATCCTTAGGATTAACTGGACTTATTGGTATGATTATGGGATACGGGGCAAAGGAAGCAATTCTTTATATAGCCATTCCAATTATGGGTGGAGGTATGGGTGCAGGAGCAGTTCCATTATCTCAAATATTCGGGCAAGTATTAGAGGTGGATCCGGCACAAATGATGTCAAAAATGGTTCCTGCCCTTGCCTTAGGAAATGCTATGGCCATTGTTGTGGCTGGATTATTAGATAAAATTGGTAAGAAAAGAACAAATCTAACGGGAAATGGGAAATTAATGAAATCACAGGATGCTGTTAAAGAGGAATCAAATGAAGTGATAAAACTTGATTATAAATTGATGGGAATAGGAATACTGCTATCTACTACTTTCTTTGTATGGGGTAAAGTATTGGCTAAGTTCATTCCTATCCACTCTTATGCTTTAATGATTATCAGTGTGGCCATAGTAAAAGTACTAGGAATTATGCCTGAAAAATACGAAAAAGGTGCATTTCAATGGTTTAGGTTTGTTATGACAAACTTCACACCAGCACTATTAGTAGGAATTGGAGTAGCATATACAGATTTAAATGCAGTTATTAATTCTTTATCAATAATATATATAGTATTAGTATTTACTACTGTGGTAGGTGCTACAATAGGCTCAGCGGCTGTAGGTCACTTCTTAGGATTCTATCCTATAGAAGCATCTATAACTGGAGGATTATGTATGGCAAATATGGGAGGAACAGGAGATGTGGCAGTACTTTCTGCAAGTAAGAGAATGGAATTAATGCCATTTGCTCAGATTTCATCACGTATTGGTGGAGCATTCATGTTAATTTTAGCTACTAGTTTATTATCAATATTTTTATAGTGTATGAGAATTTAGTTTTAAATATATAAACACAGAAAAGATCTCTATCTTAAAAGATAGAGGTCTTTTCTATGTTTAATGGGAATGCTTATAGTATATAGATAAACTATGTCCAAACAAAATGTATATAAACTTACTTCGGTCATATGAATAAAAAATATTTTATAAGGTAAGTCACTATCAGACTAAATACTACGAATCTTATAATTAGAGTAGAAGGTTCACAATTGATTACATCATAGGATGTTCTGATGTTCCACCTTATAAAAATTTTTCATTTATATTCCCTTGTAAGTAGCTAAATTTTATTGAACTTATTTAAACTTGTAGGTAGCTAAAGTTTATTGAGTTTGAAAGTGGTATATCTATATAAGAAAATATATGACTAAATAATTGGAAATTATTATATATATAAAATTTGAGACTTTTTCAATGGGTTAACAGTCTAATTAGTGAAATTGAAATTTCAATTACAAAGCAAGGAAGTGAGAATGTGATTATTGGTTTTAGAAAGAAAAAATCAGATGAGGAGAGAGAAGAAAGATTTCTCTCTTTGATAAATGAAAATCAAGAAAAACTTTATAAGATTGCATATAGTTATGTAAAAAATAAAGATGATGCTTTAGATATAGTTCAAGAGTCCGTATATAAGGCTTATATTTCATATGATAAAGTGAAAAAATCTCAATATGAAAAGACCTGGTTGACAAGGATTGTCATTAATACGGCCATTGACTTTATAAGGAAAAATAAGAAGATAGTATCAATTGATATGAATGTTATTGAAAATATAAGCCATTCTGGTAAGGATCATATTGACGAAAAGATGGCAGTAAAAGAGGCCCTAGACAAACTAAATGAAAAACAAAAGACCGTAATAATATTAAGATACTTTGAGGATATGAAGCTAGAGGAAATTGCTAATATATTGGGGGCACCTGTAAGTACTATAAAGTCTACACTTTATAGGGCATTAAAAGAAATGAAGATTGATTTAAAGGAGTAGATAATATGGATAAAAATAGTTTGACAGATTTGAAAAAAGAATATGAAGAAATTGAAATTCCTTCAGAACTTAATAATATGGTACAAATAGGAGTAGAAAGAGGTAGAGCAGAAATGAATAAACATAATAGAAATAGAAGAAGAAAGGAAATTATGAAAGTATGCGCTAGTTTTACTGTGGCCTTAACATTATTTACTGCAGGTGTAAATATGTCGCCGGCCTTTGCAGATTCATTAAAGAATATTCCTATTGTAGGGAAATTAGTGAAGGTTCTTCAATTTAATAATGGTAAATCTGGTGGCGGATCAATAACAGACAGGACAGATATAAGTGCCATAGAATCCTTTGAAAAGGAAGGATATGAGAATATTATTATAAATTTCTCACAAGATGGTCAATTACAAGAAAATGTAGGAGCATTTAAAGTAAGATATGATGAAAATCCATACACTATGACCTTCGAAATTGGGGGAGCTAGAAGGATTTCAGCAAAGGAGAACTTTGAAAAGATATTAGAGAATAAGTATGTGAAAGATATATATACAATTATCACTTTAGATGATTCTTTAATTAGATTTGTCATTGAATTTGAAGGCCCTGTAGAATACAAGGTAAAAGAGATGAAAGACCCTGCAAGTATAATAATTGGGTTAAAGAAAGATAAAAATTATGAGGAAAAGAAAACATACTCATTAAGAACGGAGTCTTACCCTAATGGAGAAACTTTAGGTATTTTAGAAGAGGAGTTTATGCCTAATAATGAAACAAGAATTCTTAAGGATGAGAATGGTCTATTCTTTGTAGAAATTCAATCCTTTGAAACTAAAAAAGAAGCAGAAAATAAATTAGAAGAGTTAAGTAAATTAACAGATAAAGTAATACTAATTGAAGAAAGAATTGGTATAAAAGAGCCAGAAAGTTATCCAGTAGAAGGAATTAATAATGAAATTAATAACAAGAATTCAAAAGAGTTAAATAGTAATGATGACTCTTTTAAGGGATTATCCCTATACCCAGTATCTATTTACGAAGATGATAACCAGTACTATGGTAATTTAGAAATTCTTGAAAAAGGATTAAATATCTATAATGAAGATACTAAAGAAAAAGTAGTGCACTATCTTGAATATGAGAATATTAAGCTTACAAAGTTATTAGGAGAAGCTTCTTATAATTTAGAAATTAAATATGATCATAAGACAATAATTATCTCTGGATTATACTCTGATTTCTTTAAGGAACTTGATAAGCATACGGAGGTTAAAGAATAATTTTCAAATAATAAGTGCTACTCTCATATGGGAGTAGTACTTATTATTTTCATACATTAAAGATAGAAAAACTTTGACAAATGGAATAAAAAGGAATATTATTAAAATTGACAACTATATTGTAATATTGCGATATGCTTATGTGTATTATGTAACAAAGAGGAGGGATATAATGAATACTTATAGCATGTATTTTTTTACAATTATATTGATTGGCATATCCTTTAAAAAGGATAAAATAAAAACTAAAAAGGCATTGAAAAAAGCATGGAAAGCCTTTTCTAATATATTACCTGAGTTCTTAGGTGTAATCATGTTAGTAGGCATACTCCTAGCTGTATTAGATCCAAATCTAATATCTAATCTGCTAGGTGAAGAATCAGGATGGATTGGAGTTATTATATCAGCCTGTGTGGGAGGAATTACATTAATTCCTGGTTTTGTAGCCTTTCCAACGGCAGCTATGCTCATTAAAAATGGAGCTGGATATATGCAAATAGGTGCATTCATATCTGCATTAATGATGGTTGGAGTTGTAACTATGCCAGTTGAAATAAAATATTTTGGAAAGAGGCTTACAATATTAAGAAATATTTTTGCATTTTTATTTTCATTTATAGTGGCTTATGTAATAGGAAAGGTAGTTGGTGGCATATGAAGCTTTTAAAAAGATACAGATTTTTTCTAATCACGGTGTTAATAATAGTGGTTATGACTATTATAAATAAAAGTTTAGGAATGAAGGCTCTTGGGGTTGTTGAATATAGTCTTAAAGAGATGATCCTCGTTATACCACCTGTATTTGTCCTTTTAGGATTATTGGATATATGGGTTCCAAGGGAAATAATGATGAAATATATGGGAGAAGGATCTGGATTAAAGGGTATAATATTAGCCATCATATTAGGATCAGCAGCAGCAGGACCTTTATATGGAGCTTTTCCAGTAGCAGGAGTATTTATGAAAAAGGGAGTAAAATTTAGTAATGTACTTATATTCATTGGAGCTTGGTCAACTACCAAGATTCCCATGTTTCTATTTGAAATGTCAGCATTAGGTACACCATTTGCCCTAACTAGATTATTAGTAGATATTCCAGGGATCATATTGATTGCATATACTTTGTGCATGCTTATATCTAAGGATGAGATGAATGACATATATAGGAAAGCTGAATTAATGGAGTAAAAGAATATAAGTTTAGAGAGCGGACAGTCCCATTTAAGGAGGGACTGTTTTTTAGTATATTATATTTTAAAATGAAATGTCGAAATTTGCGATAAAAAAATGTAGGATTTTTTGTTTTTGTGTAGAAATAAATATAGTAAGAGGGGGGAGTTAAAATGGATAAAAGAATAGCAGAGATAGTAGAAAAAATATTAATTAAGTTAGATAATTTGGAAATGGAAGGGAATAATATAGGTTTACAAGGAAATTATATTAATGAAAATTCTACAGAGTCCAAAGTAATGTAGTTAGATTTTAATGTAAGGTAACAACTATATTCTCTCTTATACATGAATATACTTTCTAATTAATAGAGTAACTATTTAGGAATTACGTATTTTATTTAGTTTTATATAATTAAAATATAAGGGTTGAAAGTGATTAAATCATTTTCAACCTTTTTTATTGTCTAAGAAAGTTAATTAATATAAAACGTATAAATCAATAAAAAAGAAGAGGGTGTAGGGGAAAAGTTCCCCTGCCTGCTTTGAAGGAAGGTGCTCAGATTGCGATAGCATACGCCTGCGGAAACTATAGGGTTTCCTAGCGAAGCATAGGTCGTATATCTTTTTTATTAAATAATGATAAATATTATCAATAGAATGTTGTAATATATTGGCGTATATTGTAAAATTTTATATGGAATGTCATATTTTAATACATTTTATAAGGAGGAAGAATATGTTTACAAATTCGGTAAATAAGAAGATCGCTCTCATATTGGGCATCGTATTTTCTATATTTGTTATTACAATGATACAACTACTGTTCACATTTAGTTCTTTAAATGATGATGGTGTGGCTATTAACTTATCAGGAAGTCAACGTATGCGGACTATGCTACTTAGCAATTATTCTTTAATGTATAAGAATGGGAAAGAAGGAACTCTTTCCGTTAAAGAAGATGAAATTAAGAAGATATTAACGGAAGAACTTGCTAAATACAAAAAGATTATGGTGGCCCTTGAAAAGGGGGACTCTAGTTTAAATATTTCAGCTAATAGTGATGAAGATATATTAAAAGCGTTAAACGGATTAAAAGAGGATGTAGATAAATATTCTAAATCCGTTGAAAATGTTATTAATGGAATTGATATGGATAAGAATGTGACGTATATAGTAGATAATGCTTTGAGTATAAAGAATAAGATTAACAATGTAGTACAAATGTATCAATCAAAGTATGATATGAAAATTAACAAATTTAAAACAGTATTATACATATATTTTGTCATAGGCATAATAGTACTATTTGTTGGTATGAGAATATCAAATAAAATAATCGTTACACCTATTAAGAGAATAACAGATAAACTTGGAGAGATAGCTGGTGGTGGCGGTGATTTAACTCAAGAGATAGAACACAAAAGTAATGATGAAATAGGTTTATTGGCCACTAATTTTAATACTTTCCTTGGAAATATACGTAATATGGTAGGCGTAATTAATGAAACATCTACAAAAGTTCTTGAACTATCAACTACTATGCATGGAACTACGGAGGAGGTAGCTATTATATCAACTAGACTTGCAGATTCTATAACAGAGATTGCACAAGGGGCCACTAATCAAGCTGAAGATGTTCATGTAATGGTTGAAAATATTAATGAGCTTGGAGATGAAATTCGAGGAATTAACGAACTTTCAGTAGATATGAAAGAATTTTCAACTGAGGTTATAACTTTAAACAATGGTAATAGAGAGAATGTGGACATGCTTTATAATCATAGTATAGAAAATCTTAAAGCATCAGATGAAATTAATAGTGCTATAGGGAAGCTTTATAATAATGCAAATAAGATAAATACCATAACGGAAGTTATTGATGGAATAGCTAATCAAACTAATCTTCTTGCTCTAAATGCTTCCATAGAAGCAGCTAGGGCAGGAGAAAATGGTAGAGGATTTGCCGTTGTGGCTAATGAAATAAGTTCACTGGCAGAACAATCAGCCACATCTACAAATGAAATATCTCAGTTAGTTGGGCAAATACAAAGTGATGTGGAGAACACTAAGAACCTAATGGGACGCATTATGGAGCTTACTATGGAACAGTCCAGTGCAGTTAAAGTTACTAAGGGAGACTTTGAATCCATATCGTCAACTCTTAATGGGATAGTAGGAAAAATAGAGGATGTAAATAAGAAGATTACAGTAGTAGATGATCATAAGAATGAAGTCGTTAATTCAATACATAGTATTTCTGCAGTATCGGAGGAGGCAGCAGCATCCACAGAAGAAGTGGCAGCATTTTCAGATGAATTTCAACACTCTGTGGGAGATATTAATATGGTTACGGCAAGTTTAAAGACAACAGCTGAAGATTTATCAAATCTTATAAGTAAATTTAAATATTAATAAAAATTTTATATAGGACAAAATGAGAAATAATTAATATTAATTATTTCTCATTTTGTTTGACTATTAATGAAAAGGGTGATAGAATCTTATTGCCGAATGAACATTCGATCTATAAATATTCTATCAAACAAATATTATTACATACATTAAAATAAGGATCGTTGACAAGGGCATAGTAATGTTATAATCTAATTTTAAAGTTAGATTAATGTGGAGTTGATTTCAATGGCTAAGGATAATATAGATAGAAGACAAATAGTATTAGATACGGCACTGAAAATGATTGTTGAGAATGGAATACAAGCTGCATCTATGGGTAAAATTTCTAAAGAATCAGGGGTAGCGGTAGGCACCATATATCATCATTTTTCTAGTAAGGAAGATCTTATTAGAGAACTTTACAAAGAGGTAAACATGAAAATCTTAAAAAAGTTTATTAGTATACCTAAAGGAGATAAGCCCTATGAGACCTTTTGTAATCTCATTAAAAGTATAATTAGCTATGGATTAGAAAATCCAGATGAATATGAATTTATGGAGAGGTATTCTCGAAATCCTGTCATAGGGAAAGCGTTAAAAATGGAAATGGAACAGATGCTGAGGAAAGAAAGTAGTAATTTTTTCAACAATATACCAACTAAAAAAAACGTAAAGGAACTTCCATATGATTTATCCTCCATTTATATTAGTGGGGCCATTTCTGAATTTATTAGAGCACAAATATATGAGGAAATTCAAGTGGATAATGAACATACTGATATATTTATTAAAATGATCTGGAACGGATTGACTAAATAGTAGAAGTGACAAATTGATGTTTTACATATCATCAATTTTTTGACGGCAACAGAATGAATGTTCAGTCTATTGTTTTTTAAAACAAATAATATAGAATGAACGTTCAGTTGTAAAAGTGGTAATTTGGGATCTCGTGAGATAAAAACACAATATTACAGTAATTTGAAGATAATTCAATAAAAAATTATTAAGGGAGAAAGGAATGTTAGAAAAGATGAAAAAAATAATATCATTGGGAATGGCATTTATGCTGATGTTTTCTTTAGCAGGTTGTGAGAAAGCACAAGCAGATGAAAAAAATGAAAGAGTTAAAGCAGTTAAGGTACAAGAACTTGCAACTGATAAAAAACCTGTTAGCTTAGATTATATAGGTACAGTTGATTCTAAGGACATTACTAAATATGGATTTAAATCAAATGGTAAAGTAAGTTCAATTAATGTAGAAAAGGGACATAAGGTAAAAGTAGGGCAGATACTGGCTACATTAGATAATTCAGATATTAACTTCCAATTAACGGCAGCTAAAGGTGTATTAGATGGGGCAGAACTAAATATTAAAAAGGCAAAAGATGCACTAGATTATGATAGAGAATATTTTGCTAAAATAAAGAACTTATTTGAACAAAAGGCAATATCTAAAGATGATTATGACAAGGTGAATTTAAAATTAGAACAAAGTGAAGCGGCTTATTTACAAGCCCAAGCCCAATATGAACAGTCAAAGGCAGATTATGGATATAAGACTAACTTAATGAATGATTCAGTTCTAAAGGCTAAAAAAGAAGGTGTAGTACTAGATTTAATGGCTGAAGAAAATGAATTAGTAGGATCATATAATCCAGTAGTAGTTATTAGGAGTAATGAACAAATTGTAAATGTGGGAATTGCTCAAAGAGATATTAATAAGATAAAGTTAGGTCAAAGTGTAGAAGTTAATGTGGAAGGAGCTAAAGCTTCAGGAGTAGTAACAAATATTTCTGAAGTACCAGATGAGGAGAGTAGAACTTATAATGTGGAAGTGACAGTTAACGAAGGTAAATATAGATTGGGATCTATTGCAAATGTGGATTTTCCTATAGGAGAAGAGTCAGGTATATGGGTGCCAGTAACGGCTATATTCTCTAATGGAGAAGATTATGTATATGTAGTGGAAGGTGATAGGGCTTTTAAAAGAACTATAAACATAGAAAAAATATCTGATAATAAAATGTTGGTAAAGGGACTAAAAGTGTCAGAAAAAATTGCCATAAGTGGTATGAAAAATTTAGATGATGGAAGCAAAGTGAAAATAGTTGAGTAGAGAGGTCATCCTTATGAAAAGTATAATAAAAAAGCTTATAGAAAAAAGAGTAATAGTAATGTTTTTAGCAGTGTTAATAGCACTGGGAGGAGCTTTTAGTTATCATGTATTACCAAGGCAGGAAAGCCCTGACGTATCAGCCCCTTTTGCTCTTATAATAACCCCTTATCCCGGAGCATCACCTAATGATGTTAAACAATTAGTGACAAAAAAAATAGAAGATAAGATGATAGAGTTAGATGGTTTTGATAAAGTAGAAGGAACTTCTAAAGAAGGTTTATCCATTGTAACGGTGGCCTTTGATAGTGAGGTAAATAACGACAAAGCTATGCAAGATGTAAGAAATGCAGTGGCAGATGCTCAAGCTCAATTACCTGGTGGGACTATACCTAGTGAAGTAAATACGAACCTAATAGAAACAGCTGGGATTATCATAAGTTTATCAGGAGATAATTACACTTATGAACAATTAGAATCCTTTGGAGAGCTGTTTAAGGATAAATTAGCCGATGTAGATGGCGTATCAAAATTTAGTATAGAAGGTAAAGTTAATAAAGAGGTAAAGATAGTTATAGATATAGAAAAATTAAATCAGTATGGAATTGGAATAGATGATGTTGATAGTATATTACAAGCACAGAATATAGAAATCCCATCTGGAGATATAGCCTATGGGAAAGATAAAATTACTGTAAAGACACCAGGTATATTTACTTCCATAAAGGATGTGGAAAATACTATAATAGGAATATCTTCTCAGACTGGAAGTTCTATAAGGCTACGTGATGTGGCAGATGTATATATGGGTCTTGAAGATGGAGCAGAAAAGTATAAACAAAACGGGAAAAATGCAGTTTTATTAACTGGATATTTTAAAGATGGAAAAAACGTAGTATTAATAGGTAAGGACGTAAGAATTAAAATAGATGAAGTAAAGGCTCAGTTACCAGAAGATTTAAAAGTAGATGAAGTTATATATCAACCTGACGATGTGGCAAAATCAGTTAATGATTTTATGATAAACCTGGTAGAAGGTGTACTTTTAGTTGTCGTAGTAGTGTTTTTAGGGTTAGGAATGAGAAATGCACTAGTAGTATCGGCAGCAATACCTATGTCCATATTAATAACTTTTATAGTTATGTATTTATCTGGAATTAGAATACACCAAATGTCTTTAACAGCACTAATAGTAGCACTTGGGATACTAGTTGATAATGCCATAGTTATTAGTGATACTATACAGGTTAGAATAGATAATGGAGAAAATCCTTTAGAAGCATCTGAAAAGGGAACTATACTATCCTCTTTACCTATATTTACTGCAACATTAACAACTATAGCAGCTTTCTCACCGTTGTTAGGGTTACCAGGGGTAGCTGGAGATTTCTTAAAGGCAATACCACAAGTTCTTATAATCTCCATAATAGCAGCTTATGTGGTATCCATGTTTATAACACCAGCCATGTGTGCTATGTTGTTTAAAAAGAGTAAAAAGAAAAATGGCAAAGAGGGAACATTAAGAAAGTTCTTTAGTACTACCTTAAAAAGTGCTTTAAAACGCTCTAAGGTTGTAACTATAGGAATCTTTGTAATACTTATATTAGTAGTAAAAACATTGATGCCCCAATTACCATCTGAGTTTTTCCCTTATACGGATAAGAATGTATTTTATGTGGAGATGAATTCGGAGGCATCATCTAATGTAGATGCCACAGAAGAACTTACAGATGAGGTAGTAAACTTATTAAAAACTGTACCAGAGGTAACTAATTATACAGTGGCAGTGGGTAATGGTCTTCCAAAGTTTTATATATCTATGCCACCAGCACTACCATCTAGTGACTATGGGCAAATGCTTTGTAAGTTTGACTTAGAAAAGGGAGATAATAGATTTAATAGTAATAAAGAATTAATTAACCATATACAAGAACTATTAGATGAAAACATATCTACAGGAGTATGTAAAGCTAGATTATTAGCTAATGCTAAGCCAGCAGATGCAAAGGCCATTTTAAAATTATCTGGAGATAACTTAGATAGACTAACAGAAGTGGCTAACTTACTTAAAAAAGAAATTAGTACTATTGAAGGTGTTGCTAGTGTAGAACACAATATGAAAGATAAAATATATCAAATTGAAGTAGATGTAGACGAAGATAAAGCTATTAATATGGGGATTACTAAATACGATGTGCAAAAGCAAATAAATATGGCTTTATACGGTAAAAAATCTTCTGTATATAGAAAAAATGGTAAAGAGTATAATATAAAGGTAGAAAGTAATATTAAGAATATTTCAATGCTTGAAAATATGAAGATAAAATCTTCAATGACAGGTAAGAAAGTTCCTTTAAAGCAATTTGCCGCAGTAGGATATTCTGGCAAATTAGATACCATAAGCACATACAATAGAGATCAGACAGTGACCATATTAGTAAAAGAATTACCAAGATATAATCCAACGGATTTGGAAAATACAATAGAGTTTGATTTACTTCCTAAATTAGATACTACAGGGACAAAGATAATGTTTGACGGAGAGAGAGAAGAAGTAAATGGTAACTTTAGTGTGGTTGGATTGCTAGCAGGATTATCAATAGTGATAATATACATTATATTAGTAATACAGTTTGATTCCTTCATACAACCAGTAGTAATACTAACTACAGTACCCCTGTCTTTAATAGGGTCTATAGTTGGATTATACCTATTTAAGCAACCATTATCATTAACAGCATTCCTGGGTATAATCGCCTTGGTAGGATTAGTTGTTAAAAACGGTATACTATTAATTGAGTACATGAATGAATCTAGGGAAAATGGTTATAACATAAACGAAGCTTGTATAGATGCAGTAGATAAGAGATTTAATGCTATTATATTAAGTGCTGGAACCACTATAATAGGATTAATACCACTTGCTCTTGCTAATAGTAGTTTATTTACACCTATGGCCGTATCATTAATGTTTGGATTGTTAGTATCTACTTTCTTAACTATGGTAGTAATACCAGTTATATATAGCTTAATTGAAACATTTTTAATGAATAGGAGAAAAAGAGAAAATAATGTATCTAATGAAATAACTGAATAAATTAGTGAAAGGCCTTTGTTCTTATGGGAGAACAGAGGCTTTTTTTACTTACTAGGAAATTATTAAAATAAATTATAATTTCCTATTTACAAAATGGAAAGATGAGGATATAATAAAGATACGATAATGATAATCATTATCAAACAATAAAAATTATGGCGTATGTATATCTTGCTGTTATAAATCGCCGAAAATTTTACGCTTTTAAAAATCTCTTAGACTGGTCATCTAAGAAAAAAAGTTTGTTTTATTAGGGCAGGGAAAAATTCTCGATTTTCCCTGCCCTAATAAAGAATCTATGTGAAAAAAATGAAACTAATGAAATGGCATATTTATCTGATATATTACCGCGGCAAAAAATATTAATGATAATATGGAGGTATAATATGGCTAAAATGATGGGTCCACGTTTTAAACAATGTAGAAGATTAGGATTAAATGTATGTGGACATCCAAAGGCAATGAATCGTGCAACAAAAGGTACTAGTAGAGCTGATAGAAAGCTTTCAGATTATGGACGTCAGCTTCTTGAAAAACAAAGATTAAGAGCTTACTATGGAGTGATGGAAAAACAATTTAGAAGATATGTGGAAAAGGCAATGGATTCTCCTAGATTAACTAATGAAGTTTTAGTAGAATTTCTAGAATGTAGATTAGATAATTTAGTATATAGAATGGGATTTGCTAGTTCATCACGTCAAGCTAGACAAATGGTAAATCATGGACATATTCTAGTAAATGGTAAGAAGGTAGATAGACCCTCTTTCAGAGTTAAGGTGGGGGATGAATTAAGTTTAAGAGAAAAATCACAACAAGTAGGTATATTCAAAGAAAATTTCCAAGATGGAAATGGATTCAATCTACCATATATAGAAAAGAATGTGGACAAATTTACAGGAAAATTAATTAGTATGCCAAACAGAAAAGATGTTCCTATTGAAATCAATGATCAATTGGTTATAGAATTCTATTCTAGATAGGAAAAGTAAGGAGGATGTTAAAATCCTCCTTATTTAAATTAAAGTCTTTTTTAATCTAATAATCTATATTTATTAATTTTGTTATAGAGAGTTGCTAAGGAAATTCCTAATACCTTAGCAATTTCTATTTTACTAGTATAGGATGAGCCATACTTATCAATAGCTCTTTGAAGCATAATTTTTTCTGCCTTATCCAAAGGCAGTATTATATCTCATGTATCTGCTGAAATGACTGTTTCATTAGATGATATGAATTTTAAATCCGTTCCTTTAATCTCCCTATTATCCCTAGTACTTATTACTACCCTTTCTAAAACATTTTCTAACTCTCTAATATTACCTGGCCAATTATATTGGGCAATTATTTTCATTGCATCGCTAGTAAAGATTTTAAAGGGCTTTCCTAACTTTCTACAGGTTTTTTTCATAATAAAATCTATTAGATGGGGAAGATCTTCTTTTCTATCCCTTAGGGGAGGTAATTCTATATTAAGAACATTTAATCTATAGAATAAATCTTCCCTAAAAGTGCCTTCCTTAACCATCTCTTTTAAGTTCCTATTTGTGGCTGAGATTATTCTTATATTTAGAGGGATAGGGCTCTCACCGCCAACTCTATGGATTTTTCTCTCCTGTAAGGCTCTGAGTAATTTGACTTGAAGGAGAGGATCCATATCTCCAATTTCATCTAAAAATATGGTTCCGCCATTTGCTAATTCAAATTTTCCAAGTTTTTTCTTAAAAGCTCCTGTAAAGGCTCCCTTTTCGTGGCCAAATAATTCACTTTCTAAAAGATTAAGGGGAACGGCAGAACAGTTAATGCTTATAAATGGCTGTTTAGATCTATTACTAGAGTTATGGATGGCATTTGCTATTACTTCTTTACCAGTTCCAGTCTCACCCTGAATTAGTACGGTGGCATCCGTATGGGAGGCTATTTTTCCCATTTCAATACATCTTTCCATATTAGAACAAGACCCTATTAAATCATCAAATGTATAAGTTGCAGAGGCTATATTGCTTATTTTTTCTGATAAGGTTTTCAATTTGTTTTTACTCTCATTTAATTTTTTAGTTAAAACTATAACTTCTTTGATATCGTTAGTTACGGCAATGGCTCCTAATAATTTGCCATTGTAGTATATGGGGGCAGCACTAGATACTAATTCTGTAGGACTGCCACTTGGATAATTTCTTACGTTGCTTACCCTTTTCCCCGTTTGAATAACTTGTACTAAACTGCCATCCTTAGACACATCAAATACGCTTTTTTTTAGCCTATCATTCTTTTTTACTCCAACTATACTTAAGAAAGCCGGATTAATATACTGGATTATACCGTGGCTATCTACAATCTGAACTGCTATAGGGATAATATCCAACATTTTTATGAGTACTTCTCTACTTATTAAAATATCTGATAGGGACTTTATACAATCCTTTTCACCTTCAGTTAAATTACAATTTTCCTGTTCGGAAATTATTTTAGATATGATTAAACTAGTATTTAACAAAGAGGAAGAATCTAATGGCTTAAAAGAATTCCAAGAAATTTGGGAAAATGCGTTTTCCATGAGTTTCATTTCATATCCCACCTATTAAAGTAAATTTTTATTATTTGGTTTAGAGATTATCTAAATTTATATATTCTACATAAGGATAGGTTAAACCTTCGACGAAAATTGTGGAAATATGTAGAATTTACAGAAAAATCTAAAGATTATATATAATTTCTAAAAATTAGAAATATATTTTGGATCAGGAAATAAATGTAAAAGAGCTGTATATGAGTGTACAACCTTGCTTGGTGGAAAAATTGGATTTTTTTAAATATGGCACAACAATTGCAAATATATAAGAGCGAGAATATATTTCCTTTATAATCACATGAAAAGACATTAGAGAGGAGGCATATAAAGACTTAACAAAGTATAAAATTAGCCAATTGTTATAATCTAAAGATTTTTTCAGTTGGCTCACAAAATAAAATTACTAACTATTATCTAAGGGGGCAATAAAAATGGAAAGTACAATTTTATTAAGTCAAGGAGACATTAAAGAAGTTTTAACTATGAAGGATGTTGTGGAAATTTGTGATAAAACTTTTGTAGGATTTGGAGAAGGAACTACTATAAACCCTACTAAAGTAGGTTTAGATTTAGGAGAAAAGGCAGCATATCCTCCTTATGAAGGATTTATGAATGCTATGCCTGCATACGTAGGATGGTGTGACTCTGCAGGGATTAAGTGGGCCGGTGGATTACTAGGAGAAAGAAAAAAAGCTGGATTACCTTATATAACATCTATGATTCTTTTAATGAATCCTAAAATGGGTAACTTTACTGCAGCCATGGATGGAGCATTAATCACTAACTGGAGAACAGGATCACAAGCTGCTATTAGTTTAAAGTATACTATCACTCATAAGAAAAATATTAAGATTGCCATCTACGGAGCCGGAATGCAAGGACGTACTTCAACTATGGCGATATCTCAAATATTCGATATAGATGAGTTAAGAGTATATGACTTATATAAGAGTGCTGGAGAGAAATTTAAAGAAGATATGAAAGAATATGTTAAGGGCGAAATCGTAGTTGTAGAAAATCCTGAAGATGCAGCTAAGGATGTGGATGCAATTATAACTGTTACTCAATCTAAAAACAAGTTCTTAAAGAACGAATGGATAAAGCCAGGAATGGTAGTAGTACCTATGGGATCTTACCAAGAGTGTGATGATGAGTTTATCCTTAGTGCAGACAAGATTATGGTAGACCATGTAGGACAATGTCTGCATAGAGGAGTTTTAAAAGAATTAGCAGAAGCAGGAAAAATTACAGAAGAAACTCTATATGCAACTATAGGTGAAGTAGCAGCTGGTAAGAAAGCAGCTGGAATTAAAAGTGACGAGCGTATATTATGTGTACCAATCGGTACTGGTGCTATGGATATTGCCATTGCAACTGTAGTTAGGGACAGAGCAATTGAAAAGGGATTAGGAGATAATTTTGCATTTGTAGTCTAGTTTTTATTTAACTATCTATTATCTACGTGAATTTAGAAAAATTTAATATGGGCAGGAAAATGTTTTCCTGCCTTCTTTTTAAAAGATAGGAAGATTACGAAAAGTAAAGGAGGACTCAAATGACACAAGATTGTAAGAAGAAGAACTTATTTAGTATTTTGATGAATATACAAGGATATGTATCTGCATTTTTAATGATATTATTACCCTGTATGGTCTTTTTCCAAGTTTTACTAAGATATGTGTTTAAAGCTCCACTTATGGGGATAGAGGAACTTATGTTATTTCCAACCATATGGTTATATATGCTAGGAGGAGCCAATGCATCTTATGAGAGAGAACATATATCATGTGGAATCTTAACATTATATATTAAGAAAGAAAAATCTATGCAGATTTTTAATATTGCAAAGGCATTAATATCCATATTAGTAAGTTTATGGTTGACTTATTGGTCATATTGGTATTTCGCCTACTCACTTAAAATGTGGAAGTACAGTGATTTAGTAGGAGTACCAATGTTCTTTGGCGAAAGTGCACTACTTGTAGGTCTAGTTTTAATGACGCTTTTCACAGTATTAGAGCTACGTGATTATATAAACATTTTTAGAAATGGAAATAAAAATAAGGAGGAGGCTAAAGAATGTTAAATATTGTGTTAATGGATGTAATATTACTTGTTGTACTTCTTATGATGAGTGTACCTCTTCCCTATTGTTTTGGTGGAGCACTGCTTTTTATGTCCATATTTGGCGGCGTTTCTATGAAAAGTATGATGCTTTGGGGATTTAGTTCGACTATAAGTCCTGTTTTATTAGCCAGTCCATTATTTGTACTAGCAGGAACTCTAATGGGTGGAAGTGGAATTGCAAAGCATCTATTAAATTTGGCTGATGTATTTGTAGGAAGAATAAGAGGTGGTCTTGGAGTTGTAACTGTAGCCACATGTGCCTTTATAGGAGCCATATCAGGAAGTGGATTTACAGGTGTTGCAGCTACAGGACCCATACTAATACCTAGAATGGTAAAACAAGGTTATCCAAGGGGATATGCTACGTCAATAGTAACCGTTTCATCTATCTTAGGACTTTTGATCCCTCCAAGTGTCATTATGATTCTTTACGGATGGGTTACAGAAACATCGATTTTGGCATGTTTCCTTTCTACAGTAGGTCCAGGGTTGGCAATAGTAATAACATTTTCTGTAATAAACTTAATGTGGGCTAAAAAAATGCCTGATTTAGTTCTAGATCCACCTCTAGAAGCTAAAGAGAAAATAAAAGTGCTTACTAACAGAACTTGGATTGCTATACCAGCCCTATGCCTACCTGTTGTTATATTAGGTGGAATATATGGAGGTATATTTACTCCAACAGAGGCAGCAGGAGTTGCAACTATCATATCTATACCTATTGGTTTTTTCATATATAAAGAGCTAAGCCCAAAAAAATTCTATGAATTAATTAAAGAATCAACTGTATCTGTTGGTGCTATCATGACTATGATCATATTTACTTTAATGCTTAGTCAAACCTATGTAATGTTACAAGTACCACAGGCTATAATAGAAATGTTTTTCAATATAACAAGCAATAAAATATTAATGCTTTTAATTATAAATGTATTCCTTTTCCTTGTGGGAATGATAGTTAACGATTCTACAGGAATGATCTTAGTTGCACCGCTTCTTCTTCCATTAGTAACAAAGTTGGGTTTAAGCCCAGTGCACTTTGCGGCTATTATGGGAGTTAATTTGGCCATGGGAGGAGTAACACCACCATATGCAAGTATCCTATATTTGGGAATGAGAATAGGTAAATGCGAATTTGATGAAATAATTAAACCAACAATGGTATTCTTACTATGTGGGTATTTACCAATTGTTATATTAACAACATTTTTTCCTGAGTTATCATTATTTTTACCTAGATTAATGGGATTAGTATAGGACTCAATTATTTTTCATATAAAGTGAAATTAAAATTTAGGAGGGATAGAATGAGGAATGTAAAAAGAATAATGAGTATATTGATTTGTGTAGTTCTAGTAATTGGAAGTTTGGCAGCATGTTCATCGCCAGCATCTCAAGAAGGTAAAACTATGACTTGGAAAATAGGTCATATTAGACCAGAGGGTGCAGTGGCAGATAAGGATGTTAGAGCTCTAGCTAGTGCAATAAAGGAGAGCACTAACGGAGATATAAACATTGAGGTTTATCCAGGAAGTACATTAGGTGATTATCAAATAGTACAAGAACGTGTTGGTATAGGTGATGTTGAAATGCAACTTGCACCAGCAGGCACTAACGTAGATAAGGCACTAGGAATTACAGCTGTTCCTTATTTAGCTACTAACTGGGAAGAAGCTAAACATGTATTTAGAAAAGATGGTCCTATGATGGATGCATTAGGTAAGAGATTTGAAAAGCAAGGTATTAAGTTATTAAGCACATACCCAGTATACTTTGGCGGAATTGCTTTAGTAAAAGAACCTAATGAAGCAGGAAACCCTAATGTTTCTAAGGGATTAAAGATAAGAGTTCCTGGAATGAAAGTATATGAATTAAATGCTCAAGCACAAGGATACTTAGCTACACCTATTCCTTATTCAGAGGCCTTTACTGCTATGCAAACAGGTATAGTTGATGGAGCAATAGGTGGAGGAGCAGAAGGATACTATGCTAGTTTTAGAGATGTAACTAAGTATTATTTACCAGTAAATGATCACTTCGAAATGTGGTTCCTATATATGAATATGGAAACGTGGGAAGGTCTTAGCGATGAGCAAAAGAAAACTATAGAAGATGCTAGTGCTAAGTTTGAAAGCACAAGATACGAATTAGCTGAAAAAGACCAAAAGGGTTATGAGGCTAAATTGGCAGAAGCAGGTGTTAACGTATATGAGTTTACACAAGAAGAGTTAACTGCAATGGCTGAGAAGGCTAGAGCAGAAGTATGGCCTAAGTTAAAGGATGAATTTGGAGCAGAGCTATTTGATGCTATAATTGCGGACATACAGTAATTCCTTTAAAAAGATATGACTTTTTAGTCATATCTTTTTTTTCTTTAATTCTATAGAAAATTCAGGTTATAATATAGGAAAAAGAGAGAAAAAGGGGTATAGGCTGTGAAGAAAAGAAGTAAGGCTATTAATCTATTGAAAATACTAGGCTTATTATGGCTAATAAGTTTTATATTAATAGAAGGTTTAATTCTTGTAAATGGGGTATCTAAAGAATATAAGGAAGTAGATTATATAGTAGTATTAGGGGCAGGATTAAAGTGGGACAAGTTATCAGCAACATTAAAAGAAAGATTGGATAAATCCTATGAGTACTTAAATAAGAATGAGAATATAAAGATTGTTGTCTCAGGAGGTCAAGGACCTGATGAAGCCACATCAGAGGCATTTGCCATGGAACAATATCTAGTAGGCTTAGGTATATCAAAGGACAGGATAATAAAAGAGGATAAATCTACTAGCACCTATGAGAATTTAAAAAATACTTATGATATTTTGCAAGAGGAAGAAAGGAAAGAAAAAATAAGAATAGGTATAGTAACTAATAGATTCCATCAATTTAGAGCAGGGGTATTGGCTAAAGAAATAGGATTTGAACCCTATGCCATAGTATCTAAAACCAAATTCTATCAAATTCCTAAGTATTATTTAAGAGAGTATTTTGCCATAATAAAGTCTTTCCTTTATGACATTTAACTAAAAGGAAACAAATTACATTTGACATTATAACTAATATATCATATAATACTCTTTACGAATAAGTGCAGATGGTGCAGTATTCTAGTCGGATCATCCATTTCTGAAGGCGGGCCTAAAAATCCGTCAGAGGGCATATCGATGAAGCTCCTGGTACTTGCTTACAACGCCCAGTTGGGGGTGAGTGCTGGGAGTAAGAAAAAGAGGGCGATTCACAATGGCATGTGGGCGTGTACCCTTTTTTTCGCGGAGACTTAATAAAAGTAACTTTTTTATTAAGATTAAACCTACAATGTGGTTCAATACGTGCTACGTGTAGAGTAGCCTGCCTTGAGTGGAATATGGGGGATAGATAGTTATGATATTGTTTTATCGGCCAATAAAATAATATTTTTTACTATTTGAAACCTGTTCTGCAAAAGAGGCTAGGAAATGGCTTGACTGTTGAGGAAAGCTCCTAGACTGTTCTTCTGAGATACTTTGGGGATTAAAGTACGGACTAAGTGGTAATCTGGTAATGCATAGCATAGGAAGAAGTGAAGGGAAACCGCTGATCTGGCGACAGACCAGTATCTTCTTGGGAAAACCAACCAGACCTAAGCCGTAAAATTTACTCAGGGTATTGCCATCTGTTTACTTCATATAAATACTTAAGTTTCTAGCTCATCCTTTGGATGGGCTTTTTTCTGCACAAAATTACATACTTTCAGGTTAAAAGAGTTGATAAAATGGCTTTCATTAGATAATATACTCTTAAGAATAAGAGGAAAAGAGGGATCAGGTGTGGAGATAAGTTGGAAACCGGATAAAAATTCTCAAGTGCCATTATATAAACAAATAATAGATTTTATAAAGGGTGAAGTAAGTAGTGGTAACTGGACTGTAGGAACTAAGTTACCAGCTCAAAGGCTTTTGGCCCAATCATTTGGTGTAAATAGGAGTACCTTAATAGAGGCACTAGAAGAATTAAAAGCAGAGGGGATAATAGAGGGAAAAGGTGGCAGTAGCACCAGAATTGCCAATAATACTTGGGCTCTATTAATTTCAAATAACAAGACTAATTGGGAACAGTATATAGAAAATGGAGTTCATCGGCCTAACTTACCTACCATTCAAGCAATAAATAGGTTAGAATTTGAACCTAATATAATAAGATTAGGGACAGGAGAATTATCTCCAAATTTATTTCCAAAGGAAATGATGAGGAACATATTAACAAAAATGCCTGATAGAATAAATGATCTAGGCTATTTGGAACCAAAGGGCTTATTAGATTTAAGAAAAGTAATTTGTGAATATCTGAAAGAATTTAATATAAATGTATCTCCAAAATCGGTACTAATAGTATCAGGGGCCCTTCAAGCACTTCAATTAATATCCATAGGTATAACTCCACTAGGTTCAACTATACTAATTGAGAATCCATCCTACATAAAATCCCTACATATATTTCAGTCATCAGGAATGAAATTAGTTGGCCTTAATATGGATAAGAATGGAATTATGGAAAGTGAAATATTAAATAGGATTAACAAGAGAAATATAAACTTTTTATATACTATACCTACTTTTCATAATCCAACGGGAACCTTAATGCCTATGGACAGAAGGAAAAATATAATAAACCTTTGTGAAAAGGAACGTATGCCTATTATAGAAGATGATGTATATAGGGAACTATGGATAGACAATGAGCCTCCAATGCCTTTAAAATCTATTGACAAAAATGGTAATGTACTATATTTAGGAAGTATATCTAAATCCTTGGCACCAGGATTTAGAATTGGTTGGATTGTAGGTCCAGAACCTATAATAGATAGATTGGCAGACATAAAGATGCAAACAGATTATGGCTCCAGTTCTATTTCACAATGGGCCATAGTAGAATTAATCTCAAGTGGTCACTACTTTGAGCACTTACAAATTAGTAGAAAGAACTTGAAAATCAGAAGAGATTTAGTGGAGAATTTATTAAATAAATATTTTAAGGAAATTGCCACATGGAACATTCCAAAGGGTGGTTTTTATATATGGTTAGAAGTAAAAAGAAATATAAATATGAAAAGGCTTTTTGATGAGGCATTGAAGGAAAATTTATTAATAAATCCAGGATATATGTATGGTCATATGAATAATAAGAATATAAGAATATCCTACTCCTATGCAGAATTGGAAAAATTAGAGAAAGGATTGAAAAAACTAGCTATCATAATAAATCATATGGAAAACTTTTAAAAAGATGGTCCTTTGACTGTCTTTTTGAAATTGGTTGGGAAAAGTTTTTTGTGTTTGGTTGGAGAAAAATAGTGATTTATCATATATAATTTGTATAGACATAATGAAATTATAGATAAGAGGTGGGAACTTTGTTTAAATATTTATTACAGGGGTTTACGCTAGGATTAGCATATGTGGCTCCTATAGGAATGCAGAATCTATACGTTATAAATACAGCTATTAGTAAGAGTAAAAAACGTGCCTACCAAGTGGCTCTAGCTACCATATTTTTTGATATAACCTTAGCGTTAGCTTGTTTCTTTGGAGTGGGAATTTTAATTGATAAGAGTATATTAATTAAGAGAATAATATTATTGGTTGGGAGTATGGCTGTCATATATATAGGATATGGTCTTATAAAATCAGAACCTGACTTATCTGGGGAAGTAGATTTGGATAAACCCCTGTGGCAAGTAATAAGTACTTGTTTTGTAGTCACATGGCTAAATCCACAGGCCATAATAGATGGATCTTTATTACTAGGTGGATTTAGAGCTTCATTACCACCTGATAAATCAAATTTGTTTATTATAGGAGTTTGTATAGCATCTGCTCTTTGGTTTTTAGGTATAAGTACCTTTGTGTCCCATTTTAGTCATCTATTTAATGAAAAGGTACTGAAAAAATTAAATATAGTATGTGGAAGTATAGTCATATACTATGGCTTAAAGCTTGCCTATATGTGCATACAGTCAATTATGTAGATACAACCCTTTTAATAGGAACCCATTAGTGGGTTCTTTTTTTGATAAAAATAAAAGTCGTGGAAGATCTTGTTTGACATGAGAATGATTATCATTTATACTGGTTAATGAAAATGATTATCAATCAATAAACGAATTATAGGAGGGTGAATATATGAAAAAACTATTTTTAGTGTTATCTTTGAGCATGATGTTAATATTAGGACTAGTAGGATGCTCAAGTAATGAAGAGGCAGCAGTTAGTAACGAAGAGGTAAAGGAAGAGGTAAAGGCAGAACAAGTTGTAAACCTTTATACGGATAGACATTATGATACGGATCAAGAACTTTTTGATTTATTTACTAAGGAAACTGGAATAAAAGTAAATGTAGTTAAGGCAAAGGGTGATGAATTAATAGAAAGACTTGCAAGAGAAGGAGAAAACACACAAGCAGATTTATTAATCACAGCAGATGCAGGAAGATTACATAGAGCTAAGTCAAAAGAGTTATTACAATCTGTATCTAGCGAAACATTATCTAAGAATGTACCTGAAAACTTAAGAGATGTGGATAGTAATTGGTTTGGATTAACAGTTAGAGGAAGAGTATTAGTTTATTCAAAAGATAGAGTAGACCCTTCAGATTTATCAACTTATGAAGATTTAGTAAATCCAAAATGGAATGGAAAAATATTAGTAAGATCATCATCAAACATATATAATCAATCCCTATTAGCATCATTAATAGAAATAAAGGGAGAAGAAGAAGCAAAGAAGTGGGCTAAAGGTGTAGTAGAAAACATGGCTAGAGAGCCAAAGGGTAATGATAGAGCTCAAGCTACTGCTGTAGTGGCTGGAGAAGGTGACATAGCTATAATGAACACTTATTATGTAGGAAAAATGCTAAATTCATCTAACCCTGAAGAAGTAAAAGTAGCTGAAAATGTAGGAGTATTTTTCCCAAATCAAGATAGTGAAGGAACCCACATAAATGTTAGTGGAGTTGGAATGACAAAGCACTCTAAAAATATGGAAAATGGAATAAAACTTATGGAGTTCTTAAGTAGTGAGAAAGCTCAAAAGCAATTTGCAGAAACTAACTACGAGTATCCAGTAAATTCAAATGTAGAGCCTTCAGAATTATTAAAATCTTGGGGTAAGTTTAAGGCACAAAATATTAACTTATCTAGACTAGGAGAATTAAATAGCCAAGCAGTGAAGATATTCAATGAAGTTGGTTGGAAATAATATAGGAAACAGCCTTTTTAAGGCTGTTTTTTAACTTGTATAAAATGTAGATAAGCTATATTTATGTGAACCTATTTCAGTTCAATAAATTAAAAATTCTTTCGAGTGAAGTCACTATGACTCTATAAAGTGTGAATCTTATATGGAAGGTAGAAGATTCATAATTGTTTACAGCATAGGATATTGTCATGTTCCACACTCTCAAGAATTTTTAATTTATTGCACTTCATAGGTATCCAGCGTTTATGAATTTAAAGGTAGTTTATCTATATATAATAGTGACTAGGAGGTGGAGACAGTTGAATAAGATGAGATGGTTAAAAATGAATTTGAATTTGTGGTCTGTATTGAGTACTGTATTTGTGTTATTAATCATACTTCCAAACTTAAATATTATGATTAGTCTATTTAATGAACCTAATGAAAATTGGATTCACATAAAGAAATATTTATTAAAGGATTATATGATTAACTCTACTATATTAACAGTCTGTACTGGGATACTAAGTATGGTTATAGGAACTAGTTTGGCATGGATTACTACCATGTATGAATTCCCCTTTAGGAAAGTTTTAGAAATAGGCCTCATACTACCTTTAGGAATACCTCCTTATATGGGGGCTTATACTTATGCGGGCATATTGAATTATACGGGAATAATTCAAAGCTTTCTAAGAAATAATTTCGGCATATATGTAAATCAAAAATACTTTGATATTATGTCCATTAATGGAGCAATATTTATATTTACAATATTTTTGTTTCCCTATGTATATCTTATTACTAAATCATTTTTGGAAAAACAATCGGCAGATTTAGTGGAAAATGGAAGAGTTTTAGGACGTAGTCAGTTAGAAATATTCATACATGTAATATTACCTGTAGCAAGGGCTGCCATTGTGGGGGGAGTTAGTTTAGTAATTTTAGAAGTATTAAATGACTATGGTGTTGTTAAGTACTTTGGTGTTCCAGCTTTTAGTACGGCAATTTTTAAAACTTGGTTTGCCATGGGAGATATTGATTCTGCCATTAGACTAGCATCTGTTTTAATGATCTTAGTATTTACTTCGTTAATGATAGAAAAATTCCTAAGGAGCAGAAAAAAGTTTAGTTATAGTACGGCTAAAGTAAGACCATTGGTGAAAATAAAATTAGAGGGAATAAAATCCATAGGTGCTTTTATGTACTCTTTTATCATATTTAGTTTAGGATTTTTAATTCCAACATTACAATTAATCCATTGGGCCTTAATGACCTATGAAAAGATTTTAAATCATAGATTTATAAAATTAATGGGAAATTCTTTAATTATAGCCATAATAACATCCGTATTAATAGTAATTATTTCTATTATAATAGGAAATTACAATAGAATAAATGAAAGTACATTATCTAAAGCATATTCAAAAATAACAGTAGTGGGATATTCCATACCTGGATCTGTTATAGCCCTAGGTGTTATAGTCTTCTTTATAGGGATAGATAGGAAGTTCGGTTGGATTTATGAGGATATAACTTTTAGAGGATCTAAACTTATATTAAGTAGTAGTATAATAATGTTACTATTTGCTTATGTAATAAGATTTTTGACTATAGGATATAATTCCATAGAGGCTGGATTTGAAAAGGTGGGAAAAAGATTTTTTGAGGCTTCAAGAACCCTAGGAATGGGAATAATAGAAACCTTCTTTAAGGTAGACCTTAAAATGATAAAGCCAGGAATAGTAGGAGCTAGTATCCTTGTTTTTGTAGATGTTTTAAAGGAATTACCACTTACTTTAATATTAAGACCCTTTAATTTTGATACTTTAGCTACAAAGGCCTTTGAATATGCCAGTGATGAAATGATTCATGAGGCATCCATAGGTTCCCTAATAATCATACTAGTAAGTAGTATATCAATAATTTTCTTTAATTTCATAGTAAATAGGAGGGGAAATAATGAGCATTAAAATAGAGGGATTAAAGTTTAAATATAAAAATTCTGTAAAAGATGTAATAAAAGATTTCTCCATGGAAATCAGCAATGGCGAAATAATTTCTATATTTGGAGAAAGTGGAAGTGGTAAAAGTACTGCTCTTAGAATAATATGTGGCCTAGAAGTGCCTTCAGCAGGAAGTATTAAAATAGATGATAAAATAATAGTAGATAATAATAATTTCACATTACCGGAAAATAGACAAATGGGTATGGTATTTCAAGATTATGCTTTGTTCCCACATATGACCATTGAAAAAAACATTAAATTTGGATTAAAACATATGAATAGTAAGGAAAAGGATAATAGACTTAAGGAAGTTTTAGAACTAGTAGATTTAAAGGGATTTGAAAAAAGGTATCCCCATGAACTAAGTGGAGGTCAACAGCAAAGGATTGCCTTAGCTAGGGCCCTAGCGCCAAAACCTGATTTATTATTATTAGACGAGCCCTTTAGTAACTTAGACTCAGATTTGCAAGAGCGGATAAGAAAAGAATTAGAATCAATTATAAGAAAGGCAAATATAACATCCATATTTGTTACCCATGATAAGGAAGACTCTAAGGCAATTGCAGATAGAGTGGTAATTCTGAAAGAAGGAGAAATTGTTAATATAGGAAAGCCAAAAGATATATTTTAAGAAATAGGTAGAGAAAAAAATATGTCCAATCTAGAGGGCGATGAACTTACTTCAGTCATATAAATAAAAAATATTTTAGAAGGTAAGTCACTATGAGACTAGAGAGTGCAAATCTTATAATAAACGTAGAAGGTTCATAATTGTTTGCAGCATAATACATACTCATGTTCCACCTTCTAAAAATTTTCCATTCATATTCCCTTGTAAGTGCTAGCGATTATGTTGCCTATTAAGTGAAATAAGTTAAAAATTATTGAACTGAAATGAGTTCACGTAAATTAACATGTATATGTATATATTCAATATGAGACTTGAATATATACATATTTTTTTATAAAAAATAATGGACAATATATATTAATGTGCATACATAAAGTAGCTACAACCAAGACTAATAGCATAATAGTATTTTTATAAGGATGGTTGTAGATGAATAAAATAAGAGAATACATAATTATAACTATGGGAGTAATTATAGTGGCATTTGGTCTGAGCTTTTTTCTTGTGCCAGCAGATTTGGCTACGGGAGGAGTAACTGGTTTTGCCATGGTAATAAACAGTGTATTTAGTCAGTTGTCCATAGGAGCCATAATGTCAGTAATGAACGTCATATTATTTATAGTGGCCTTCATATTAATAGGGCCTCAATTTGGAGCTAAAACCATATATGCTAGTTTGGCATTGTCAGGTAGCATATGGATAACTGAGAGTGTTTTTCCCATAAAAAATCCCCTAGTAGATGATATCTTTTTAAATCTATTCTTCGGTATTTTAGTTCAAGGAATTGGAATGGCCATAATATTTTATCAAAATGCATCCACAGGAGGCACGGACATAGTTGCTAAAATATTGAATAAATTTTTTCACATAAACATGGGAAAGGCATTGTTATTGTCAGATTTTTTGATTACCCTATTAGCTGGATTGACATTTGGATTAGAACTTGGATTATATGCATTATTAGGAGTAATACTGAATGCCTTTGTAATAGATAATGTAATAGAAGGCTTAGGATTAAAAATTCATGTCTCCGTATTAACTAGCAAATTTGAAAGGGTGAGACAATTTGTAAATGAGGAGATAGGAAGAGGTGCTACCATATATGAAGCAGAAGGAGCATATACAAGGGAAAAGAAGAGAGTTATAACCGTCGTAATGAATAAAAGGGAATTTATAAAACTAAAGCAATTTGTACAGGAAATAGATGAGAATGCTTTTCTCATAGCAGCTCATGTGAGAGAAGTATTAGGACATGGATTTAATATGGATAGATAATAAGGGTTAGATTCTATTAATAGAAATTAAGCTATGACTAAGAAAAGGAGAAAAGATATGAAAAAGGTTAAATTTAGTTTCTTATTTATTTTTATAATAATTTCATTATTACCAGGGTGTACAAAAAAAGAAGAGATTACATATGACATAATTACAGAAAAAATCCAAGACTCAAATAGAAACATAGATATAACCTATCCTCAAGTAAAAGACTATTCTAAAGAGGAAGACAGTGGGTTTATAAACTCCACATTGAAAAAAACAGCAGACATGTATAATGAAAAGGATTATATGGACGTAAATGTGGAACATGATATTACTAGAGAAGACAGTATGTATTTAAGTGTAGTGTATATTGGGAATGGAAAAAGGGAAGGTGTTGGAGAAATAAATATTTTTAAAGGAGTGAATATGGATTTACAAAATTCCAAAAAATTATCTATTAATGATTTAATTAAAGGTAACAAAGAAGAGGAATTAATAAATGTGATTAACGAAGAAGCTATGAATAAAGATATAGAAAAACTACAAAACATTGAAGATCTTGGATTTAGTCTTCAGAGAAAAAAAGTATTATTCTTCTATAGACCATCAGAAAAGGAAGATAGTGAGGTCATAAAGTTAAATATACCAAATGAAAGATTAAAGAATATAGTTAAAATAAAACTTCAATAAAAAATCATAAATATAAAATATTGAATAAAATTTTATCCTATGTTATAATTTGGGTGCTGGTAAAATTAAATAATATCGGATGATGATAGTGGGAGAAGGCATATGCCGCCGAAGAAGTGAAACTTTCAGGTGTTTTTTTAAACAGGACCATTATCGGACGAGTCTCTGGAGAGCCTCTATTAAGAGCACCGAAGGAGCAAGCCCATATGGGTGAATCTCTCAGGTAAAAGGACAGAGTAAAAGCAGACTGTTAATATATCAGTATATAAACTGCTAATTACTTCGTATTAAAGAGGCCAAATCTTATGATTTGGCCTTTAGTATTTTAATGCAAAATAAGCTATTATTTAGTTGTCACTAAAAGATTTAACTTTTTAACAGAAATTTTAGGAGAATTTTAAATTCATTTACCAAAATAATCATAACTACATGAATAGCAAACTGAAAGGGTATTTTAGGAGAAATGCTGATATGAACATATGGGAATGATTCTAACGGGGACAATTTTCTTAAGTTGCTAAAATAACCTCTCAAACTCCATCTTGTTATGATAAAAAATCCTTAAAAATCCTCAATGTCTAAAAAGGACTTGAGAAATATGTTAAAGAGAAAAGATTCATTATACTTGACACAATACGATTTGACCGAAATAAAAAATTTAATAAACTCTTTCTCCTTACGACATATATTGATTTTATCAGCATAAAACAAACTATATTATATGTGGGGGTATTGGCCAATGGAGAAATTGACAGAAATTTTGAATCAGGTGGATTCCTTTGTATGGGGACCGCCTTTATTGATTCTATTAGTAGCTACAGGTATGTATTTGACTTTTAAGTTAGGATTTATTCAAATTCTAAAGCTTCCTTTAGCTATCAAGTATTTGTTTAGTAAAGAGAAGAGTAATAATGAGGCACAAGGTGATATTTCTAGTTTTGCAGCCCTTTGTACTGCTTTAGCTGCAACTATAGGAACGGGTAATATTGTTGGGGTTGCCACTGCCATAAAGGTTGGCGGACCTGGTGCATTATTTTGGATGTGGATAGCCGCATTCTTTGGAATGGCTACTAAGTATGCAGAAGGCTTATTAGCTGTTAAATATAGGACTGTAGATAATAACGGGGAAATATCTGGTGGTCCTATGTATTATATTGAAAATGGATTAGGAAAAGAATATAGATGGCTTGGAAAAATGTTTGCTTTGTTTGGAGTAGGAGTAGCCTTCTTTGGAATAGGAACTTTTCCTCAGGTTAATGCAATTACTAATGCAGCAAATTTAGCTTTTAATATACCAACCATAGTAACTTCTATAATACTTACCATATTAGTTGCAGCAGTTACCTTAGGTGGTATTAAGAGTATATCTAAAATATCAGAAATGATAGTACCTTTTATGGCATTATTTTATATATTAGGATGTTTGATTATAATTTTTATGAATGTGCATGCATTACCTCAGGCCATATCGTTTATTTTAACTAGTGCTTTTTCTGGAAAGGCAGCCACTGGTGGATTCGTTGGAGCTACTGTAATGATGGCCATTAGAAATGGTATAGCAAGGGGTGTATTCTCAAATGAATCTGGACTTGGAAGTGCTCCTATTGCAGCAGCCGCTGCTAAAACTAATTCTTGCGTAAGACAAGGTTTGGTATCTATGACAGGAACTTTCTTTGATACTATAATAGTATGTACTATGACTGGTATAGTATTAATTATGACTGGTGCTTGGAGTAGTGAATATGCAGGAGCAGCCATGACTAATTATGCTTTTTCAATTGGTATGCCTATGTTTGGTAAATGGATAGTAACTATAGGTCTTACGTTTTTCGCATTTACTACTATCTTAGGATGGAATTATTATGGTGAAAGATGTACAGAATATTTAGTTGGAGTAAAAGGAATTAAACCTTTTAAATACATATACATATTACTAGTTGCATGTGGAGCATTCTTAAAGTTAGATATGATATGGGTTTTAGCCGATATTGTAAATGGGCTTATGGCTATACCAAACTTAATAGCATTAATATTACTTAGTAAAGTAATATCATCAGAAACTAAAAAGTATTTTAATTCATTGGAGAAAAATGCAATGAAAAAAATTGCTAGTTAATACGAAAAGGGCTATGTTTATAGTCCTTTTTTTACTTGCAGAAAAATATGAATTTAGAAAATTATGGATATTTTACAAAATAAGGCAAAAGTTATATGCAAAATTTGGTATAATGGAATGAAGTGGAATTAAGGGGGAGAACTTTATGGCAAGAAGATTGATTCTTTTAATTTTATTCATAATCCTAATACCTGTAGGTGTATATGCTAATGGAGCACCTGTAGATACAGGTACATATACGGTTACTGGAAATGTGGAGCCAATTGAGAAGAAGGATATATCCATAGAGAGGGAGCATATTAAATTAAGAGTAGATGAAGATTATGTGAATGTGAAAGTCACATATGACTTCTTAAATATGGGTGGGGCTCAAGACTTTAAATATGCTTTTCCAGTAGATTATAAGATTAATGAGTATGAATCCCAATTAAAAGAGACCATATTTAATTTTAAAATGTATGATGGAGATGAAGAATTAAAAATACTAGATGTGAAAGTAGAAAAAGAAGTAGTACAGAGGGATGAAAATCTTTATGAAGATGTTAATATAAATGTTGATAATGAAGTAAGAAAGTGGTTCATAACAAGTCTTACTTTTGATGAAAATGAAAAGAAAACTGTTTACATAGAATATAAAATAAAGACCCTATACGTAGATTGGGGAATGAGTAATGAATTCTTTACCAGGTTTGATAAAAATTATTTTGAATACAATCTAACTCCTGCTAAGGTGTTGGGAGAAGGAATTATTAAAGACTTTAACTTAGAAATTGATGTAAAACCTTTAATATATAAAGATGGAGATGTAGATTATTTAAATGTGGATGATTTTGTCTATGAAGAGGGCATATATAAGGTGAATAGGGAGAATTTAAATATAGATGAAATGCCAAATATTAAGTTAGCCTATAATAGTATAAGGCATAAAGAAAAGAAAGAATTAGAAAATACTAGAATAGATGAGGAGTTTATAAAGAATATAACTAGTTCTTCTCACTTAGAGGGATACGGTGTGGAGAATTTATATGATAAAGATTTAGACACCACATGGGCCATAAAGGAAGATTGGGATAAGTGGATTCAAATAGAATTTAAATATCCAATTGAAGTATCATTAGTTGGAATTATTAATGGATATACGAAAGACAAGACCGTATATGAAGAAAATAAAAAGGTTAAAGCCTTTAAATTAGAGTTGTACAATGGAAAGAATAAAATAACTGAAGAAATTAGATATATACAAGAAAGAAATTATGAGGATTTAGATAAAGAATATTATAAGGATTTTATTGATTATAGTGATTTTGTTTATGCAGGGCCGGAAGTGGATAAAATAAAAATAACTATACTAGATACCTATGATGGATTATTATATGAGGACTTATGTATAAGTGAGATACTACTATTAAGTAATACTATGAAAAATAAGAACCTGATAGAGCTCATAAAACTATATTATAAAGAAGAAAAAACCAATGAAGAAAAAAGGCGATTGTTAAATCTTTTAATGGAAGTTAAATCTCATGAATTATATGAAAGTGCATATTTTAATTATAATGATGTAATAAAAGAACTAAGTAACATAGAATTAAAAACTGAAAAGGATTTTAGAAATATAATCGAACTAGGAAATAAGAAAGAAAATATATCAAAAACCATATATGGTCAATTAATTAAGAGCATATTTTTTAGTGAACCTAAGAAATTCATAAAGGAACTTAGTAAATATCCTAATAAAATAGAGTCAACAGCTCTATATATGTCTGATGAAATAAGTGGAAAAGAAGAATGGGATAGGTTGAAGGATGAAATAAAAGAACTAAATAAGGATAAGGAATTGAAATTTGAAGAAACAGTAGCAGTAAATTTGTTTTATATAAAGGTAAATGAAAATATTGATAAACTATAAGGGGATAGTAATTATAAACTATCCCTTTTATAAAAAGATAATTAACAAAATTTTCAGAATAAAAAGGAAATTCCGAAAAAATAGAGAATATATATAGTGACAAAAATTTATGATAAGGGGAAATGTAAGATGGCGAAACTTTATTATTGTCCTGAATGTAGAAAAATTCATAAGGATGAAGCAAAATGCACTTCTTGTAGCTGTGAATTTGTGAAACCATTAAAAACTAATGCTCCGGTTAATGTTATTGGAACTAAACAAAAGGGAAGAGTTTTTAAGATTAAAGATGATGAAGTAAGCTTATTAGTAATGACCCAAGGAAATGAAAAGTTAGTTAAAAACTATAAACATGATGAAATTCAAAAGGTTATGTAAGATAAAAATAAAGAGGGTTTAAACCCTCTTATTTTTGTGACTATATTATTTAACTTCGTATATCCAACCTTCTGGAGCATCAACATCACCAAATTGAATTCCATATAAAGTGTCGTAAAGTTTTTTAGTTACAGGACCTACTTCAGTTTCACTATGGAACACATGTAGTTTTCCCTTATACTCTATTCCTCCGATTGGAGTAATAACAGCAGCTGTTCCACATGCACCAGCTTCCTTAAATTCATCTAATTTATCAACATAAACATCTCTTTCTTTTACTTCTAGTCCTAAATATTCCTTGGCAACATGCATTAATGAATATCTAGTTATACTTGGTAAAATTGAAGGTGAATTTGGTGTTATAAATTCATTGTTCTGAGTGATACCAAAGAAGTTAGCAGCTCCAACCTCTTCAATTTTAGTCTGAGTCTTAGCATCTAAGTATATACAATCTGCAAAACCTTTCTTAACAGCATCTTCATGGGCTAATAAACTCGCTGCGTAGTTTCCACCAACTTTTACATCACCAGTACCATGAGGTGCAGCTCTATCGTATTCTTCAGTTATCATGAAGTTTACTGGAGTCATACCACCTTTAAAATAAGCACCAACTGGAGAACAGAATACACAGAATATGTACTCAGGAGCAGGTTTAACCCCTAAATTATGTCCAACACCTATTAGGAAAGGTCTAAGGTATAATGTAGCTCCTGTACCATATGGCGGTACAAAATGCTCATTAGCCTTAACTACTTGCTTACATGCATCTATAAATTTTTCTACTGGTACTTCAGGCATAAGTAGACGAGATGCACTTCTATTAAAACGTTTAGCATTTTCATCTGGTCTAAATAGTTGAATAGTACCATCTTTTCTTCTATAGGCTTTTAAACCTTCAAAACATTGTTGTCCATAATGTAATGCAGTAGAGGATTCACTCATAGTAAGCATATTATCTTCACTTAGTTTTCCGTCATCCCATTTTCCATCTTTCCAAATAGATATGTAACGAAAATCTGTTTTTGTATATCCGAAACCAAGATTTTTCCAATCGATATTTGCATCCTTTTGCATAATATCCCCCCTATAGTAAATTTTTTTCAAATTTCATAGTTAGATTATTGTAATATGTAAAAATATTAATAACCTAAGTTGGCATAAATGTAATTTCTACCCATGTTATTATATATTATAACAGATACGGATTTAATAACATAGGCTATATTTCAACAATGTGACTGAAAATTTTCATGTGTATAAAATATAATGACAATTGCTTAACTATGAAAGACAAAACAGCAAAAATTACATCCACGTAAGTAGTATAACCATAAATGTATAAAAAAATAAATTATAAATAATAAAACTATTTAGGATATAATAATAAACATAGTATATGAGGTGAGTTTATGGAGAATGTCTTAAGAAAAATGAAAGATATTATAAAAAAATATAGTGTGGTTTTATCAGAGGTTTTGAAAGTTGATGTGGAAATTGTAGATAGTAATTTGTATAGGATTGCAGGAACTGGAAAATTTTCTAAAGAAATAGATAAATATATATATGATTCAGGCTATGTGACTAAGAAGGTTATTGAGACCTCAGAGAGAATATTAATAGAAAATCCTGGTAAAGACCCTGTTTGTAGATCTTGTCCTAATAAGGAATCCTGTGAAGAAACATTTGAAGTAAGTACACCTATTATTTTGAACAATCAGGTTATAGGTGCCATTGGGTTAGTCTGTTTTAGTAAAGAACAAAAAATACATATAATGGAAAATTATAATACGTTTATAAGGTTTTTAGACCAAATATCTGATTTAATATCTTCAAAGGCCTATGAAGTAATAGAAAATCATAATAATATGGCGATTTTACAATTACTCAATAATATAACAGATAAGATAGACGAAGGGATTGTAGTATTTGATAAAAATCTTAACCTACTAAAAATAAACTCTACAGGAGAAAAAATATTAAACTGCAAGAAAAGTAACATGAAAAATATGTCTTTAGAAAAGTTAAGAGAAGAGGACAATGAAATAGGAGAATATAATTTAACTGTAAATGATAAAACATATAATTTAATTGGTCGTGATTATAACATTAATATAGATAATTATAATAAAATATTCATATTTAATGATGCGAATCTTCTTCGTGAGAAGATATTTAAACTAGCTAATAGAAAGGAAAAAACAGGGTTAGATAGGATAATAGGAAACTCTAAGGAAATAGAAAGGGTAAAGAAAAGAGTTAAAATGATTTGTGACACTAGCTCCACAGTACTTATAACAGGTGAAAGTGGCACAGGAAAGGAATTGTTTGCAAGGGCTATCCATGAGGAAAGTAAAAAAAATAAGGAACCCTTTGTGCCAGTAAATTGTGGTGCCATTCCAGAAAATCTATTAGAAAGTGAATTGTTTGGATATGTGAAAGGAGCTTTTACAGGAGCAGATCCAAAGGGGAAAATAGGGAAATTCCAAATGGCCCATGGAGGAACTATATTTCTAGATGAGATAGGAGACATGCCCATACCTATTCAAGTTAAAATACTTAGAGTACTAGAGGAAAGAGAAGTGACACCCCTTGGTTCTAATGAATCTAAAAAAATTAATGTAAGGGTTATTGGAGCAACTAATAAAAATTTAGAAAAAATGGTTAAGGAAAATCTATTCAGAGAAGATTTATACTATAGGTTAAATGTAATACCACTTCATATTCCACCTCTAAGAGAAAGGGCTGGAGATGTTAGATTATTATCAAAGAAATTTATAGATACATACTCCAAGCTGTTTAACAAACCAATTTTGAAAGTTGAAGAAGATTTCTTTGAGAATATAGAAAAATATAGTTGGCCAGGAAATGTTAGAGAGCTACAAAATGTGATGGAATATATAGTAAACATAGGAGAATCTACATGTATCATAGACAAAAATATACTTCCTAATAAAATAAGAAATGTATCAATGGATTTAGAGTTAAAAAATTATAATTTAGAATATATAGAAAAGCATATAATTAAAAAGGCCATAGAGAAGTATGGAAATAAGGGAACGGATAAAAAAATTGTGGCAGAAAAATTAGGAATAGGCATAGCTACTTTATATAGGAAAATGAAAAAATATAATATATGATTAAATTTTTTACTCACTAGAAAATTGCAAACATAAGAGTTTTTATCAAAATGATATTGTGTTATCAAATTGATAAAACCTCTTTTTTAATGAAAAAGATAAGTTATAAAAGAATACATGAGAAGAATTAGAAGCAAACTAATCCCTATTATTATCATTATGATAATAATAGGGATTAGTTTAGATTTATTTAAAGGATTTAATGAAGAAATAAGTTGGCATATGAATTGCTACATTATGTAGGTGATATTATTTTTAGGAGGTAAATAAGATGGATAATCATTTAGAAAAAATTAAATACATGGTAAGAGACAAAATAAGGGGAGGTATATACCCAGAATTTTTAGTAGCAGAAGAAATAAAAAAAGTAAGAGATTTTCATTTATCTATGGATGAATATGAGGCTACACCCCTTGCAAAGTTAGAAACTTTAGCTAAATATCTAGGCCTAGGAGGAATCTATGTTAAGGATGAATCCTATAGGTTTGGGCTAAATGCCTTTAAGGGATTAGGTGGGACTTATGCCATAGCTAAGCTTTTATGTAAAAAGCTTCATATAGATATAAATGATGCTAGCTTTGAGTATTTTAATAGACCAGAGGTAAAAGAAAAGATTAAAGATATGATTTTTGTAACAGCTACAGATGGGAACCATGGTAGAGGAGTAGCTTGGGCTGCCACGAAACTTGGTTGCAAATCAGTAGTATATATGCCAAAGGGCTCCTCACAAATAAGATTAGAGGCCATAAAAGAGGCAGGGGCTGAGGCGTCTATAACAGATCTAAACTATGATGATGCAGTACGATTAGCACAAAAAATGTCAGAGGAACATGGTTGGTATATGGTTCAAGATACGGCTTGGGATGGATATGAAGAAATTCCTAACTGGATTACTCAAGGATATACTACAATGGCTAATGAATCTTTAGAACAATTAAAACTAGAGGGAATAAAAAGGCCTACTCATATGTTTTTACAAGCAGGAGTTGGGTCCTTTGCAGGAGCCATGTTAGGCTATTATGCAAATGTATTTAAAGAAGATGTACCTACGACTATTATAGTAGAACCAAATTTAGCTGATTGTATATATAAATCTGCCCTTGCAGAAGATGGAAAGCCTAGGTTTGTAGGAGGAGATATGAATACTATTATGGCAGGTCTTGCTTGTGGAGAGCCGAATACAATTACCTGGGAAATATTAAGGGATTTTGCTAGTGCTTATGTATCTTGCCCAGATTATGTGGCAGCCAGAGGAATGAGAGTTATGGCTTCTCCTATGATGATGGATGATAAGGTAGTATCTGGAGAATCTGGTGCAGTGGGACTGGGCCTACTTACTATGATAATGGAAAGGAAAGAATTAAAGGATTTAAGGGATAAATTAGGTTTAAACAAAGATTCTATAGTTCTTTGCTTCAGTACAGAGGGGGATACGGATCCAGAACATTATAAAAAAGTAGTATATGATGGTAAAAATCCAAGTTGTTAATAAGAGAGGAGTTAATAGAATGTTAGAAATTAAAGAGTTTATGAAAAATGTTGAGAAGGATTTAATTGATTTTTGTCAAAATTTAGTTAGAATAAAGAGTTTTACTGGTAGAGAGGAAGAAGTATCAAGATATATGGAAAAGAAAATGATTGAATTGGGATACGATGAAGTTATAGTTGATGGATTAGGGAGTGTAATTGGAAGAATGGGGACTGGTGATAAAAAGTTATTATTTGATTCCCACATAGATACGGTTGCTGTAGATGATGAAAAGGATTGGAGTGTAGATCCCTTTGGTGGAGTAATAAAGGATGGGAAGCTATTTGGTAGAGGATCAGTAGACATGAAAAGTGCAGGGGCTGCATCTGTTTATGCAGGATATATTGCCAAAGAGCTAGGATTACTTGAAGGAAAAACTATATATGTATCCACTTCAGTTATGGAAGAAGATTATGATGGAGAAGCCCTATTATATGAATTTGAGAATTTAGGAATAAAACCAGACTATGCAGTTATATGTGAAGCTACTCAATGTAGATTAGCAATAGGTCAAAGGGGAAGGGCTTTAATGAAGATAGATATGGAAGGAGTTTCGGCCCATGGAAGTGCCCCAGAGAAGGGAGTAAATGCAGTATATAAAATGGTAGAGATAATAAATAGAATAGAAGATTTAGAGAAAAAATATATTAACATGGCAGGGAAAATAGGAGAAAAACCTTCCATAGCCCTTACAAAAATAGAATGTGAGACAGCTTCATATAATGCAATTCCATCTAAATCTACAGTTTATGTGGATCGAAGATTAATAAAAGGAGAAACTTATGAAATCGTAGAAAACGAAATGAATGAAATAGTAGAGGGAACTGGTGCAACTTGGGAGATATTTAAAGTTATAGGGAAAAGTTGGACAGGAGAAGAAGTTGTATTAAATTCGTTTATGCCATTTTGGGACATTTCATTAGAACATGGACTTACTAAAGCTGCATTTAAGGCATATGAAGATGGAAATGAAAGGAAGCCAGAATTAATGATGTGGGATTTTAGTACTAATGGAGTTGCAACAGATAAACTAAATATTCCTACTATAGGATTTGGCCCAGGAGATTCTAAAATGGCCCATGTAAAGGATGAACACTGTCCAATAGATGACATAGTTAAGGCTTGTGAATTTTATACAAATTTAATAAAAAATATATAAACTAAAATTGGAGGAGAAATTATGGCAGTAAGGGATATTTTATTATTAGGAGATAAAAGACTTTATGAAAAATCTATAGACATAAAAAAAGATGAAATAGATAAAGCGCGTAAAATATTAGAGGAGCTTCATGATACTATGATGGATTTTAAAGAAAAGTATGGATTTGGAAGGGCCATAGCAGCTCCCCAGATAAATGAATTCTATAGAGTTATCTATTTTAATCTAGATGGAAAATCCATTGATTTTATAAATCCAAGGGTGGAATTTTATGATGATGAGAAATTCCAAGTATGGGATGATTGTATGAGTTTCCCTGGAGTAGAAGTGAATCTGGAAAGATATAAAAAGTGTAGAGTTTATTATAAGGACTTAGAGTGGAATGATTGTGTATTGGAATTTGAAGGTGATTTATCCGAGTTATTTCAACATGAATATGATCATTTAGATGGTATATTAGCCGTATTAAGAGCTAAAGATAACAAAGATCTTAGAATAAACAAATCTAAAGCAGGCTGTTTTTAAAGCTAGATGTCCATATAAAGAAGTAGAAGTACAACTTATAAGTTTACTTCTACTTCTTTTATATTTAATATATTTCAACAATTTTTCACATACAAAAACAAAATGTTCATTAGGGATACTTACTAAAAGGTGATTTTTTAGTATAATTAGTCATAAGAGTTAATATTTCTTTGGAGGTATTTAATGAAACTGACAAGAAAAATAAAAAAAATTACTATTCTAAGTTCAATATTGTCCACATTTTTATTATTAGTTATAATAGGAATTTTTATTTTTAATACTTCCTATGAAAAATTCAATAAAGAATCAGAGCTTATAAGGGAAGAATATTATAATAAACAAAAGGAATTAATAAAATATGAAGTATATAGGGCATATGATTATATTCAGTATTATAAAGACAAGACTGAAAAAAGGCTAAAAAAAGAAATGAAAAACAGAGTCTATGAAGCCCATAGTATGATCCTTAATATGTATGAAAACAATAAAGATAAATCAAAAGAAGAAATAGAAAAAATGATTAAAGATGCATTAAAAGATGTTAGATTTAATGAGGGACAGGGATATTATTTTATTACTAGATTAGATGGTACTGGAATCGTGTATTATCCTAATGGTAAACCCCAAAATGGTAATTTGTTAAATGTCCAAGATAGTGAAGGTAGATATGTTATAAAAGACATGATTAATATAGCAAAAACTTCTAAAGAAGGTTTCTATGAATACACATGGACTAAGCCAAATAAAGGAGAAAATCAATACAGAAAGATATCCTTTGTTAAATACTTTGAACCTTTAGACATATATATTGGAACAGGAACATACATGAATTACATGGAAAAAATTGTAAAAAAAGAAGTTTTAGATAGAGTTTCAAAAATAAGATATGGAAATGATGGGTATATATTTGTAACCAATTATGATGGAATGGCTCTAGTTTTTGCACAAGAAGAATATTTAGGTAAGAATGTTAGCCATATAAGGGATGTTAATGGCATAAATATACATAATGAACAGGTAAAACTAATAAATGCCAGTGGTGAAGGATTTGTGGAATATTGTTGGCCTAAACCAAATGTTAAAGGAATATATCCTAAAATTACCTTTGTAAAGGGATTTGATGAATGGAAATGGATTTTTGGTTCAGGTGCTTATGTAGATGAAATAGAAAATACTATTAAGATGAAGAAAATAAATTTAAGGGAAGAAATTAAGTCAAATATAATAGGAATAACTCTAATTATATTTTTAATAGGAGGTCTCATAGTATCCATTCAGTTATATTCATTAAAACGAGCTGAACAGGCTATAATAGAGGAAGAAAAATTATATGAAATTTTAACAAATCTATCAGAAGATGGCATATTTATTTTGGAACCATATGGAAAAATAATTGAATCTAATCACAAAGGCTTAGAAATGATTTCATGTTCTGAACAGGATGTAATTAAATTAAATTTTAAAGAGTTAATGGAAGAACCACTATTTAAAGATAGTATTACTAAAATTAGTAAAGAAACATATTTAAAAAGTAAACATAATGAACTAATACCTGTAGAACTTCATATAAAGAGTATAGAATTAAATAGAAAAAATAAATTTATTGCCTATGTACGAGATTTAACAAAGAGAAGAATTTATGAAGAAACATTAAAAGAGATGGCCACCATAGATGAGCTTACAGAAGTTTATAACAGAAGATTTATAATTAATCAATTAAGACTTGAAATTGAAAAAATAAAGGAAATAGATAGTAAAGTATCATTAGTACTACTTGATATTGATGGATTTAAAAGGATTAATGATACCTATGGCCATATTTTTGGAGATAAGATATTAAAAATATTAGCTAGAACCTTTAAGGATAACTTAAGAGAGATAGATTTTATTGGTAGGTACGGAGGAGAAGAATTTATAGTGCTACTTTCTAATACTGATAGAATTGCAGCATTAAAAATAATAGAACGTATAAAAAATATCTGCATAAATTTAAAATGGGAATACGAAAATGTTAAGACAACTTTTAGTGCAGGTATTATAGAAATAAATTCTACAAATAATAATGAAGATATTATGTATTATATAAACGAAGTAGACAAATTATTATATAAGGCTAAAAAGAATGGTAGAAATAGGATTGAAATAATTTAAGCAGAGATTAATCTCTGCTTAAATTTTTATTTAGGCTTACTAATAAACATTTGTGTGAACATATTTCCATATTGTCCACCTTTTTTAATTCCTATTCCAATATGAGTGAATTCTGGACTTAGTATATTTTTTCTATGACCTGGAGAATTCATTAAAGTATCATGAGCACCTTTAACACTTTGATTACCGGCAATATTTTCTCCTGCTTTAACATAATTTATGCCAAATTGCTTCATCATATCAAAGGGGCTACCATATTTTGGTGAGTTATGGCTAAAGTAATTATTATCTATCATATCTTGAGATTTAATCCTAGCAACCTTAGTTAATTCCATATCTACTTTTAATGCTGGTAAATTGTTTTGAGCTCTAGCTTGATTAACTAGATCTACCATTTCCTTTTCTTGACTAGTTAATGAAGTAGAATTTGTATCTGTAGCTGGTTGAGCTGTTTTATTATTATTGTTTGTAGTATTTGTACCAGTATCTCCTGGTGTTCTACCTGTTCCATTAACTGCTCCATTACCTGCTCCAATATTTGGTCTAGTTCCTGGTGTAGTACCTGGTGTAGTACCTGGAGTCGTTGGTTTAGTTCCTGGGGCAGGAGCTTTACCTCTATCCATACTATCTGGAACTATTGGTTTACATTGTCCCTTAGGAACAAAACCAATTGTATTGTCAGGAAGCTTTACAGCATACCAGTCTGCAACTTCATTTATTACATCAAATGTCTTATTTTTATCTGATGCTTGAAGGACTGGTGCATCTGGCGAACAACCTTTTCTTACATTACAATTATCAGAAGTAACTTTTATCTTTTTTACATCTCCAGCTTTGGAGACAGAAGATGCTACTCCCTTTACTGGTTTTTGAGCAGGATTTTGAGTACAGGAAACTCCAATGATTAATGATAAAATTAAACCAAAAATAAAGAGTATCCTTTTCATGAGAATCCCTCCTTAGATTTTCAAATTTTTAAATTGCTATAAAAATAGTATTAGAAAATATGTTGATTTTTATTATATAAGTTGTCTTTGAAAAAACTCTTAAAATTGCAAAAATTATACATTTTTCGTAAATAACTTAAATCATATAACATGATAATTTTCAGTCATATTGCTAAATGTGTATTAATTTGCAAAAATGTGTAAAAATTTGTTTACTTTTACGAGAATTCACATTATATGAGGTATGATTTATGAGGGGAAAACATTCTCAGTTAAAGGAGGCAAAATCATGTTAAAGAAAAGACTAGTGGCATTAGGACTAAGTGCAATATTAGTACTAGGTATGTTAGTAGGATGTGGTGACAATGAAAAGCAAGCTGAAGAAACAAAGCGTCTTACTATATACAGTGGTCTTATGCAAGATCATATGATTAAAGCAGTTGAAGAGTTTGAAAAGGAAACAGGTATCGAAGTGGATGCCGTAAGAATGAGCTCAGGAGAAATCCTAAGTAGAATTAAGGCAGAAAAGGAAAATCCAAAGGCTTCTGTATGGTTTGGTGGTCCAGCTGATGGATTTATCAGTGCTAAAGAGCAAGGATTATTAGAAAAATATGAGTCTCCAAATGCAGCTAAGATTCCAGCTGAGTTTAAAGATGCTGAAGATTACTGGACTGGTATCTATGTAGGATACTTAGGATTAGTTGGTAACGAAGTATTATTAAAGGAAAAGGGTGTGGAAATGCCACAAAGCTGGGAAGAATTATTAAAACCAGAATTTAAAGGACAAATAATCATGGCAAATCCTGGTTCTTCTGGAACAGCTTATACAGCATTAGCAACAGTAGTTCAATTAATGGGGGAAGAAAAGGGCTTAGAATATATGGCTAAGCTAGATAAGCAAATGAAGACTTATACTAAGTCAGGTACAGCTCCAGGCAGAATGGCAGGACAAGGAGAATGTATGGTAGGTATTACATTCTTACATGATGCTATCAAGTATAAAGAAGAAGGAATGAAGGATATTGTAATTGCAGCACCTAAAGAAGGTACAGGATTCGAAATTGGATCTGTTGCACTTATTAAAGATGGTCCAGATCAAGAAGCAGCTAAAATGTTTATAGACTGGGTATTAACTAAGGAAGCACAAAACATTGGACAAACAGTAGGTTCTTACCAGTTCTTAACTAATCCAGAAGCTTCTACACCAGAGCAAGCTCTTACTATCAAAGACACTAAGTTAATTGATTATAACTTCAAGTGGGCTGGAGAGAACAGAGGAGAAATGGTTGAAAAGTGGAATAAGGCAGTAAAATAAATATGTTTTAGAATGAGAATCTTGCCAAGGGCAAGATTCCTGTTCTTTTTACTAAATAAACAAATATATGAGGTGATAATATGGAAAATCTTCAGACCTCTAAAAATAGTTTTTTAAAATATAGACTAAAAGAGATGGAGAAAATTGTAAGGGACCCAATACTATTTACATCAATATTATTAGTTATGATATCATTAGTAGTTTTTATAGTTTGGCCTCTATATGAAATATTAAAGGAAAGTTTCGTAAGTGAAAGTGGAGTTTTAACATTAGAATTTTATAAACAGGCTTTAACGAGTAGTGAGAACAGGAGAATATTATTTAATACGGTGGGCCTAGGTGTATTCGTAGGAATTATTGCCACTGCTATAGCCTTTGTATTTGCCTATGCAGATGCTTTTTTAAGAATTAAATTTAAAAAGATATTTAACCTAGTATCCATATTACCAATTATATCACCGCCCTTTGCATTGGCTATGGCATTTATCATGTTATTTGGCCAAAGGGGTATTATTACTTATAAATTATTAGGAATTCCAGATGCAAATGTATATGGATTTAAGGGTTTGGCCTCAGTTCAGATTTTAACATTCTTCCCTGTAGCATACTTATTGTTACTAGGAATATTAAAAAAAATTGATCCTTCCATAGAAGAAGCAGCTAGAAATATGGGCGCTTCAAGGGGACAGGTCTTTAAGACTATAGTATTACCTTTAGTAAAACCAGGAATTTTAAATGCATTTTTATTAGTATTCATTCAAAGTGTGGCTGACTTTGGAAATGCCATGGTTATAGGTGGAAATTATACTACCCTATCAGCCCAGGTATATATTCAGTCCATGGGGAATTACGATTTAAAGGGTGGTACAGCCTTAGCATCAATACTTCTTAGTATATCCATATTAATGTTTGTTCTACAAAAATATTGGATTGGTTCAAAATCATATGTAACTGTAACAGGAAAGCCATCTAGAAGTAGAAATTTAATAGAAGAAAATCATATAAGAATACCTATTTTTTCCATATGTTTATTAGTAACAGCTTTCATAATTTTATTATATTGTTTAATCCCAATCGGTTCTTTTGTTAAGGTTTGGGGAATTGATTACACTCCAACTATGAAACATTATGAGTATATAGGAAAGATGGGAGTTAAATTCATAAAGGATACTACAATAATGGCCCTTATAGCTATGCCAATTACAGGGGTATTAGGAATGGTTATAGCATTCTTAATTACTAGAAAGAAGTTCATAGGAAGAAGAATGATAGAGTTCACATCCATGCTTGCCATGGCAATCCCAGGAACTGTAATAGGTATAGGATATGTACTTGCATATAATGAAAGGCCACTCATGTTAACAGGAACTGCTACTATAATAATTATTTCATTCATATTTAGAAGTATGCCAGTAGGTATAAGATCTGGTATTGTATCTTTACAACAAATTGACCCAGCCATAGAGGAAGCAGCACAAGATTTAGGGGCAAGTACTTTGAAAGTATTTACTTCTGTTACTATTCCACTTATTAAGTCAGCATTTTTTAGTGGCCTAGTATATTCTTTCGTAAGAAGTATGACAGCTTTAAGTGCAGTAATATTCTTAATATCTGCAAGACATAACATTCTTACGGCAGAGATTATGAATCAGGTAGACGTAGGTAGAATTGGAGTTGCTGCTGGATATTGTACAGTGTTAATTGTAATAGTTGTAACAGTAGTTGGAATCATGAAATTATTACTTAGTAAATTGGGTGTAGATACAAGCCAATCTAAAATATAGGAGGCAGAGAAATGAGTAAATTAAAAAGTGTAGTATTAAAAGATTTAGTTAAAACTTATATAGGAAATGACGGGAACCTATTTACTGCAGTAAAGGGTATAAACGTTGAGATAAATCCAGGGGAATTTGTAACGTTACTAGGTCCATCAGGATGTGGAAAAACTACTACTTTGAGAATGGTAGCAGGATTTGAAATTCCTACAGATGGAGAAATTTTCATAGGAGATGAAAATGTAAGCAGACAAACTCCTGACAAAAGGGATACGGCTATGGTTTTTCAAAGCTATGCTCTATTTCCACATCTAAACATATTTGACAATGTGGCTTATGGTCTTAAGTTAAAGAAAATGAGCAAGGAAGAAATAAAAGAAAAGGTAGATAGTATATTAAAGCTAGTAGGCCTTGAAGGTTTAGGGTTAAGAGCTCCAAACCAATTATCAGGAGGTCAGCAACAAAGGGTTGCCTTAGCTCGAGCCTTAGTTATGGAACCAGCAGTACTTTTATTTGATGAACCCTTATCTAACTTAGACGCTAAGCTTAGAGTATATATGAGAAATGAAATAAGAAGAATTCAAAAGGAAATTGGAATTACTAGTATATATGTAACTCACGATCAATCAGAGGCCATGAGTATGTCAGATAGAATTATTATTATGAACAAAGGAAATATAGAACAAGTTGGAACTCCAAAGGAAATATATGAAAAACCAGCTACTGCGTTCATTGCTGATTTCATAGGAGAAGCTAATATTATTGATACGAAAATTATAGATAAGAAGGACAAGGCAGTAACCATATCTATTGGGGAAAAGGAATTTAAATTAAGTATTGATAAAGACTTTGAAAAGGATGAGGATGTATTAATCGTAATTAGACCTGAAGCTGTGGAATTAAGTGATACAGGAAATACGGAAGTAAGTATTAAATCATCCATATTTATGGGAGCATATCAAGATTATCTTATAGATATAGATGGGGTGGAGTTAAAAATAGTTCAATACGATCCACAACATAAAAAGGTTTATAATAAAGGACAAAGGGCTTATATAAACTTAGATGGAGATATAATGCATCTAATAAAAAAATAAGTAGTTAGATAAACTTACATAGACTCAAAATGGGAAACGGGACATAAAAATTATTTTTAGTCCCTTTTTCTGTATTGAAATCTTCTTTGATGATATAATACAATTTTGTAAGGAGAAAGGATTGAATTTATTAAAATGATATTTGAAAACAGAACTTTTAGAAGCAGATTATTTAAATTATTCATGTTAATAGGAACTATTCCCTTAGTTTTAATGGCTATTTTCTCTTATTACAATACTTCCTACAGAATATCAGATAAGATAGATAATTCTACTCAGGAAAATATGGCTATAATGGAGGAACTTATAGACTCTACCATAGTGAACTTGGGAAGCATATCAGATTTCATAGTGGAGAATAAAGAGATACAAAATATATTAAAAAAGACAGAGTATAAGACTTATGAAGAACGATTTGAAGATGTTCAGAAGGTATATACCATAGTAAATAGTATAGAAGTAAGGCGTATGGATATACCAATTTACATATTGGGACTAAATACACCCTATAGTAGATTTACTACTCAACCCTATTTTTCAAATATGTATGGAAGTAAGCAAAGTTACTTAATAAGGAAGTTTATGGATTATGATAGGGATAAATTTTTTTATGTACATAGGAAAGTAGATGGTAGGGAAAGCAAAGATACAGTCCTTACTATAGTAAGGAAGATACGGGATTTAGAGACGGATACAGTATTAGGATTTGTATTTTTAGATATATATGATGAATACTTTGATAATATATTTAAGAAATTTAACTTATATGAGGATAGTAATATATTTATATTAGATCAAAATGGAATTATTATAACAGATAATAAATATAAAACTGAAACTACTTTTAAGTATAATGACAGGTGTTTAGAAATAATAAATGAAGGTAAAAATAATCCCTTTGAATTTAATATGAAAAACATGAAATATAAAGTATATTATACTACTTTAAAAAATACTAAATTTACGATAGTTAGATTAATACCTCTTAGACATATTAATTATGAAAAAAGAATAATTATAGAGACTTTTATAGGTATATTTGTAATCTTGTTTATTAGTTCAATATTAATATCCTATCTATTGTCTAATAAAATATCTGAACCTATAAAAAAGTTATCTACCACCATGGAGGAAGTAGAAAAGGGTAGATTAGATATATCTATAGATTTGACCAATTGTGATGATGAAATCTATAATTTAGGAAAAACCTTTAATAAGATGATTGAAAAAATTAATATCTTAATAGAAGAAGTGTATATGAAAAAATATTTATTGAAGGAAGCAGAACTTAAAAATTTAAAGTCCCAAATTAATCCTCATTTTCTATACAATAGTCTAGAATCTATTAAATGGATGGCAAAACTGGGAGAAAATAAAAAGGTATCTAAGATGATAACTAGCTTAGGGAGGTTCTTGAGATACTCTATTAGTAAGACTGATGATATTGTAACTATTAGGGAAGATCTTACCCAAATAGAAAATTATTTAAAGATAATGAGACTTAGGTTTGAAGATAAACTGACCATAGAGTATGACATAGATCAAACTATTATGGATGAAAAAATGCCTAAGTTACTAATACAGCCATTAGTTGAAAATGCATTAATACATGGAATAGAAAAAAATACAGATAAAGGCATAATAATAATTAAAGTATATAGAAGTGCTGAGAATATTGTATTTGAAATAATAGATAATGGAATGAACTTTAAAAAGGACTTTAAAATGGGAATAGGCCTTTCAAATGTGGACAAAAGAGTGAAACTTTATTATGGGAAAGAATATGGAATTAGGTTTAATAGGGTAGATAATAAAACCTATTGTAAACTAACTATAGGAGAAAATCTTCAAGGAGAGGAAGTTCATGGAGAAAGTATTAATAGTTGATGATGAGTATTTTGCAAGGGAAGGTATGAAAAAAACCATAGACTGGAAAGGCTTAGGCTGTGATTTAATAGGAGAGGCTAAGGACGGTTATGAAGGAATCCAAAAAGCTAAAGAGCATATGCCAGACCTTATAATCACAGATATAAGTATGCCTGGATTAAATGGTTTAGATATGGCTAAGGAAATAAAAAAGTTTAATGAAGACTGTAAATTTATCATAATAACGGGCTATGATGATTTTAATTATGCAAAGGAGTCTTTTAAAATAAATGCTTTTGATTTCATTCTAAAGCCCATAGATGAGGATGAGTTAGAAGATTCCATAAAAAAAGTAATAGAGCACATTAGAGAAGACAAATATACTTTTACTGTTGAAAGGGAGAAGTTTATAAGAAACTTAGTAAAGGGTAAGATAAAGGATGAATTTCAAATAGATAATTACAGACAAAAGTATAAAATCCACATGGAAAAATTATGTACAATAATTTTAGAAACAGAGTATTTAGAAGAATTTTATGAAACTAATCATATGGAAGAACTGAATGAACAATTAGAATATATAAAAAGAGAAATATTTGAAAAATTTGAAGGAATTGAGAACTACTTTATAGAAAGAAATGAGAAGATAATACTTTTAGTGGAGATTGATTCTAAAGATAAAATATTAGATATATGTAATAGAATAAAAGAGATACAAAAATCCTTTTATCATAATTTTTTATTGAATATAACAATAGGCATATCAAACAGGGGTTCTTTAAAGGATACGAGAAAATTATATAAAGAGAGCAAAAGAGCCTTGGAAAATAAAATTTATGATGGAAAGGGAAGTATAAACTATTATAGTAAAGTAAAAGATGTGGAGAATAAAAAATTAATGCCCCTCTTTCATAAGGAAGAAGAACTAAAAATGCATATATCTTCTTCAAATAAAGAGAAAATAAAAAAAATAATAGACAAACTGTATAAGATTGAATTTAAGAATAATCACACGGCACCTACTTTCATAAAAAGTAGTACCATACATATAGTATTATTGAACTTTAACCTTTTAAAAGAAAATCACATATGCCCAGAAAATGTTTTTGATTCAAAGGAAGATTTTTTTCAATTGATTGAACAAAGGGATACTATAGAAGAATTATATAAAATCAGTTTAAATATTAGTATTAAAACGGCAAACCTCATAAAAGGAGGGAATAACATATGTAATTCTAATATGAGTAAGGTGTTAAAGTATATAAAAGATAACTATAACAAGGATATATCCTTATCAAAAGTAGCTAAAACAGTATATTTATCAGAGAGCTATCTAAGTCGCAAGATAAAAGAGGTAACAGGAAAAAACTTTGTAGAGTACATAACTGATCTAAGAATTAAAAAGGCAATGGAGTATTTAAGTGATGAAAATTATACTATTGCAGATATTGCCAAAGAACTAGGATACTCTGACTATAGATATTTCTCAAAAAGTTTTAAAAAGTATACGGGAATTTCTCCCAGAGAGTTTAGAAAACAGTGAAAATATGATAGTATATACCTATGTGAATTTTTATCAATAAGATAAAGTTAAGAAATTGTTCAAAATTTGTTAACATTTATATGTTAGTATGCTAAAGAATGATGTTTAATTGGAAGAGGCTGATGAGAGTGGATTTTAAAAAAATGATAAATGAAAATAAAAAAATATGTATAGGAATAAGTATTTTTGCACTAATGATAATTTCGTATGCAATTTTTGCTAATAGCGCCTATGAAGTAAAAGTAAATGGTAAAGTAGTAGGTGTAGTGAAAAATAAAATTCTACTAGAAGAAGAATTAAACAAAATGAAAAAGCAGGTAGAAGAAAAAATCGGAACTAAAATTGTGGATGATAATAAATTAGAATTTAAAAAAATAAATGCCTCAGAAGATGAATTAACATCTGAAAAAAATATGATTAGCATATTATCAAATTTATTAAATTATGATATACAAGGTTTTGTTATAAATATTGATGGTGAAGATATTGTAGTCCTAAAGGATAAGGAAACGGCTGAGAAGGTATTAGAAGAAGTTAAAAAGTCATACACGATAGAAGGTAGTGAAATAAAGGAAGCTACTTTTAAAGAAGATGTGAAAGTTGAGGAAATAAAAGTTCCTATAAATCAATTAAAAGAAGAAGAAGAAGCAGTAGAGTACATATTAACTGGTGGAATAGAAGAAAAGATATATGAAGTACAAAAGGGAGATACGGCTTGGGATATAGCAATTAAATTAGATATGCCCTTAGAAGAAATAGAAAAGGCCAATGAAGATGTGAATGTAGAAAGGTTACAAATAGGCCAAGAAATAAGGCTTAACGTGCCAAAGACCTATGTTCATGTGAAAACTACAGAGTTAGTATCATATGAGGAATACATAGATTATGATATAGAATATGAAAGATCTAGTGCCTTATATGAAGGGGATAAAAAAATAAAGAAGCAAGGTATAAAGGGAAAGAAACAAATAGAAGCAGAAGTTATAAGTTTTAACGGGGAAGAAGAAAGTAGAACTGTATTAGAAGAAAGTTTAATATCTGAACCAGAAAAAATGATTGTTATAACGGGTACTAAGAAAAGAGTATTTAATGTGGCTTCTGGTAATCTATACAATCCTACAAGGGGAACAATGACCTCTAGATTTGGTACTAGATGGGGAAGAAGGCATACTGGAATAGATATAGCTAATAAAATGGGGTCATCTATTAAGGCTGCTCAAGGAGGAAAAGTAGTGTTCTCTGGATGGAAGGGTGATTATGGAAAATTAGTTATACTAGATCATGGTAACGGATATGAAACTTATTATGCCCATTGTAGTTCTTTACTTGTGAAAAAAGGTGATATTGTGAAAAAGGGACAGGTAATTGCTAAAGTGGGTAATACAGGAAGGTCTACAGGACCACATGTTCATTTTGAAGTGAGAAAAAATAATGTACCATTAGATCCACTTAAATATGTTAAGTACTAAAGTTATGGGTATTACCCATAACTTTTTTCTATTGTTAAAGAGATTGGAGCTAAAATAGGAGAGTCTATAGAATACAAAGTATATGCCTGTACTATAAATATAGAAGGTAAAGAGCTAGTAGCATTAAAGGATGAAGATACTGCTAATGCAGTATTAGAGAAAGTTAAAAAGTTTTACATGAAAGAAGGAATCGAGTTAAAGGGACTAAGAAAAGAACATTTACCATTGCATCAGGAACATTATCTAACCCTACTAGAGGTAGATTAACTTCTAGATATGGTAGGCGATGGGGAAGGGCCCATACGGGTATAGATATAGCAGCACCAGTGGGAACTTCCATAAAGGCAGCACAAGGAGGAAAGGTTACCTTCTCTGGTTGGAAAAATGGATATGGTAAGGTAGTTATAGTTAACCATGGTAATGGATATAGTACTTATTATGCCCATGCAAATACACTAAAGGTAAAAAAAGGGCGATTATGTAAAGAAAAATCAAGTTATAGCTAGCGTTGGAAAGACGGGACGAGTAACAGGGTCTAATCTGCATTTCGAAGTAAGGAAAAATAGAACGCCGATAAATCCAATTTCATATGTGAATTATTAAGTTGTAAAATTATTTTACAGCTTTTTATTTTTGAAAGATAAAGTATACAGTATATTCAGAAAAATTTTCGAGGTAAATATTGTAAAAATCTAAAAAATAGTGTATTATTTAATTAAAATAGTATGTTAAATAAAATACAAAGTTAAATAAAAAAATTGAAACGTACATCAAGGGGGGCAACAAAAATGATTAAAAAAGCAAAAATAAAAGAAAATACTATAACTGTTTTAATAGCTTCAACTATTAAGAGTGTAGAATTTGAAACTAATGTTAAGTTTGAAAAAGAATATGTGGATGAGATAAGTTTTTGTTGTGAAAAGTTTACCAATTTGAATGAAGAAGGCATTAAAAAGTATAATAAGCATTTTAAATGTAAAATCCCACATGATAAGGAAAGAGATGAGGACAATAGATATGTACCACTAAGAATGGTACTAGGAAATATGGCAAATGCTTTGTATCAATTTAAATTAGAAGAAGAAGAGGTTCATATAAAATTTGTATGCGACACTAATGCCACATACCATAGTCTAAAACGTTGTATCCAAGCATTAACTAGAGATACACAAGAAGGAGCTTACATATTAGAACATTTAAAAGAATTTAAGAATAAGGAAGAAGTATTAATAATAGATAAGGAATTGAAAAAGCAGGGAAAAGATTATAATTCAATTTTAAAAATTAATTTAGAAGATTCAACAGAGGATAAGCAAGTTAAATTAAAGGAAAACTTAGTTGAAATAAGAAATCTTATGGAATGTTTAAAGAAGGACTGTTATGAAGCATATGATGTGGATGATATATTAATGGTTTTAGATGAAATAGGTGGAGCTTTAGCAGATGGTAATAGGGGAGCAACAGTTTTAATTGATGATGACAAAAAGAAAAAGACAGTAGAAAAATTAAAGAACCTAATGAATTTATTAGGAGCGTAAATAGAGGGAATGATGTTTTTTAAACATCGTTCCTTTTTTTACTTACAAGGAAAGTTAATTGACACAAAACATATAAATCAATAAAAAAGAAGGGGTGTGGGGGAACATCCCCTGTCCGCTTCAAAGGAGGTACTCAGATTGCAGTAGCAATCGTCGAAGGAAACCATAGGGTTTCCTAGCGAAGCATAGGTCGTATACCTTTTTTATGTTTATATAAAAAACAAGTCCTGATTATGTTGAAATTAACAAATAAGAAATAGGTCCTAGGACTTTTGCTGAAAAATATAGGGACCTTTTTCTCGTTTTTTATCAATATGTTACCAAAAATTACATGTCTACCAAAATATATGATAGAATGAGGTCAAATATTGATAAATAGCGAGGTTGAGAGGGATGAACTTAAAGAGTGTGCTAAGTGAAAAAAATAAAGTAATATATATTTCTATCTTTTTTATGCTATTGTTTAGTTGTTTAGGCTTATTAAGTACTGCTTACGAAGTAGTATTAGATGGGGAAAGGGTAGGATTTGTAGAGAATGGATATATTATAGAAAAAGAAATAAAAGGAATAAAGAGTGACATTGAGAAAGACTTAGAGAGCAGTATAATAGTAAAAAATCAGTTAAAGTACAATAGGGTTATTGTATTAAAGAAAAATATAAATGGAGTAAAAGATATAGTAAGTATATATAAAGAAAAACTAAATTATAAAATTGATGGATCTGTAATTGAAGTGGATGGAAAGGAAATTATATCATTAAAAAGTGAAAAAGATGCTAAAGATATGCTAGATAAAATTAAAGAAAATTATATATCAAAGGGGAATCTACTTAAAAAAGCTACTTTTGTGGAAGATGTGAAGATAAAGAAAAAAGAATTAGACAAAGATGAAATTACAAGTAAAGATGATGGAATAAAGGAGTTGCTGACAGGTGGAATAGAAACTAAAGTCCATAAGGTAAAAAAGGGAGATACTGCATGGGATATAGCTATAGCTAATAACATGAGCATAGAAGAGATAGAGAAGGCTAACAAAGGAATAAATATTGCAATTCTTCAAATTGGACAAGAGTTAAATTTATCTAAAGCAAATGCCTATGTACATGTGGAGACTATAGAATTGGCATCTTATGAAGAAGAGATTCCATATGAGATAGTATATGAAAAATCTCCAGCCCTAGATATGGGAGATAAATTAATAAAAGAAGAAGGTATAAAGGGAAAGAAAAAGATAGAAGCGGAAATCGTTAAGATGAATGGCATAATAAAAGTAAAAAATATAATCAATGAAGAAATCATAGAAAAACCTAAGAACATGATAGTTATAAAGGGAACTAAGTTAAAGACATTTACCATAGCAGCAGGGAGTCTACTTAAACCTACCAGGGGAAGAGTAACTTCTAGATACGGAAAACGTTGGGGGAAACATCACAAGGGAGTAGATATAGGGGCAGCCATTGGAACACCTATAAAGGCCACTGGAGGGGGAAAAGTAGTTTATTCAGGTTGGAAAAATGGGTATGGGAAGATAATTATATTAGATCATGGAAATGGATTTCAGTCTTATTATGCCCATTGCAATAGTTTAAAGGCTAAAGTAGGAGAGTACGTAAAGAAAGGTGAGGTAATAGCCACTGTAGGTAAGACAGGGCGAGTCACAGGACCACATCTTCACTTTGAAGTGCGTAAAAATGGTGTGGCAATAGACCCTCTTAATTATGTGAAATATTAAACAGGAAAATATTGTAAAAATGCGTAGGTTAGTGTATGATTATATATGCGACTATTTATGAATCATGGAAATTTCTTAATAGGAATAGGATTCATAACTTTTTAAAAATTTTCATAGTCTAAAAAGGATGAATTAAGTTTACTCTTAAATGAGTATGAGCTAATAGGATAGCAAATACTAATAAGTAATTAAGGAGGCGAATACAATGGATTTAAGAGGAAGAGTGCTGGATATAGGAGAAATATTTTCATATGCATTTAATGTATTTAAAGATAAGTTTAAAACCATATCGGCCATAATGCTAAGCATATATGTACCTATTAATGTATTTTTTGGAATGGCAATATTTTCTTCATCAAGTGAAATGCTTACAACTTCTATGTTATTTATGACACCTATAGCTGGTATTGTTACAGGCATATTAGGAGTAGCTGGGACTGTAGGTGTAATATATGTAGTTGAAAGTTATTTAGTAAAGAATGAGGATTTGCCTTACAAAGAGGCATTTTCAAGGGCATTTAGTATAATAGGTAGTTCTATTTTATTAGCTATAGCAGGAAACTTTTTAATATTTATTGGAATGATTCTATTAATCATACCAGGAATAGCTATTGCCATATATATAGTATTTAAATATCAATCCATGGCCCTTAGAGGAACTAAAGTATTAGAATCCTTAAGCTATAGTAAGAATGTAGTATCTGGTAGCTGGTGGAAAATATTATTCGTAAATATAATATGTGGTCTTTTAGCACTGGTAGTAACAAGTCCATTTAATCTTATAGGTGATTCAATGATAGGATATATTATTGTTCAATCAGTAAATGCCATAGTCATGTCCTTTACTATTATTGTAAATACAGTTATGTTTTTAAATTTAGATTTTATTAAAAATGAGAAAACGGATACTTTTCTAGTAGATGAGCATAAGAATGATACTTTAATATAGTTATGGTTGTACTCAATACAAAGGATTATTTTCAAATAGCAGGTGACATATTCACCTGTTATTTTTGCATTTGGAAATAATTCAAAATTGAAAGAAAAGCATATAATAGGTTTTTGAGACAAATAATATTAAGGTAATTAAGTTTATTAAAAGGACTGAGAAAAATGAAAAAAATATGTTTATACATGTTCTTATTCACAGTGATTTTTTCTATGGGGTGCACTAAGAAAGAGGAGACAGCGGAAAAGGTTAAAGAGACTAATTCGGTGGATATGGCTTATGAAATAAATATGAAAAGGGATTTGTTGACTTTAATGATGGCCTATCCTGAATATATAACAGATGTGGAAATGACCAGTGATGATAAGGTCTATGTGATTATGAAATCTGGAAATAAAATATTGTATGATGATAAACAAAAAAAGAACTATTCTGCTAAGTTAAATAATCCTGATCTTCAAGATATGTTAGAGGAAATATATCCCTTATCCCATGTGGATGAAATAATGGAGAAAAACTTTGACCCAGGAAGAATTAGGGTATATGCCTTACTAAAGGAGGTATATGGAAATAGTAAGATTGGAGTAGAAAAGAATTTAGTATCTGCCAAGGGTGTAAGATTTAATAAAAATAATAGGGCAGCAGAAAACATAAAAAATGTAATGAATGAATTATTGCCATTAGCTAAGAGTAATGGAAAAATAGGTGCTTGCGTATATCCCATGAGTGGAACCTTTTGCTATAGGGTCATATCAGGAACAGGAAGACTTAGTCCCCATTCCTTTGGAATTGCCATAGATTTAGCTCGAGATAATAGGGATTATTGGAAATGGGCTAGTAAAGAGGCTGGAGCTAAAAGGCTAAAATCCTATCCTCAAGAGATAGTAAATATATTTGAAAAGAACTATTTCATATGGGGTGGAAAGTGGAATCATTTTGACATACTACATTTTGAATATAGGCCAGAGTTTATAATCAAGAGTAAATATTTTTCTAAAAATATAGGTTTAGATGAAAAGTGGTACTCAAACGTAAATATAAATGATGAATATATAAAAAAATGTATAGATTTAATTGAAGAAAAAATAAAATAAATTTTAATTTAATGATTAAAGTCTCAGAGGAAGGGTATTATATAAATACCTTAAACAAACTTAAACCCAATAATGCTGTAGAAGCCTTATGAAGTAAGCTCCTTTCTATAATTTGATTTTGGTATTGAAAAGCTAAAAAGCAACTTATAATAAGTTGCTTTTTAGCTTTTTGTATATTACTACTTTTCAGGAAAATATATTAAAATTTTAGTTCCTATATCTACAACACTATATACTCGAATAGTTGCATAGTGTTCATTTAATATCCACCTACATATGGATAGACCAAGTCCTGTTCCTCCCGTTTCCTTTGTTCTAGATTTGTCAGAACGATAAAATCTATCGAATATATGGGGAATATCCTCTTTAGGAATTCCAATTCCATTGTCTTCTATGGCTAAAACTGTATTCTTATTTTCTTTATAAAGCTGAACCTTTATATAACCTTTATTTTGTGTGAATTTAATGCTGTTATCTACAAATATTCGTACTGCTTGCTTTATTAACTTTCTATCTCCATATAAGCTAATATTATTATTATTTTCTAATAAAATATCATGGTCTTTATCTATTAATTTTGTCTCTTTAACTATTTCTTCACATAATTCACTTAAGGAGAATAGACTTTTATTTACCACTTGAGTTCCCTTGTCACTTCGAGCTAAGAACAATAATTGTTCAACTAAGTCCTTCATATTTTGTGATTCTGATCTCAATGCATCTATAGATTCGTCTAGAACTTCCTTATCATCCTTGCCCCATCTATCCAATAAACTGGCATATCCCTGGATTACAGAGATAGGTGTTCTGAGTTCATGAGAGGCATCTGACACAAATTGGTTTTGTTTCTCATAATCACGTTCAAGCCTATCTAACATATTATTAAAGGTAATAGATAACTCCCTAAGCTCATCATGGGATTTATTAATATCTAAACGGGTAGACAGATGATTAACAGAAATGTCATTAACTGTCTCTGTCATATTTTTAATAGGTCGTAACATTCGCTTGCTTAATTTAGAGCCTATGAGAGTAGACAATAAAATGCCTGTAGATGATAATAAGAATAAAGCAATTACTAAAAGTAATATATAAGTGCTTTCTTCCCTATAAAATTTTTCGATTATTACAGTATAATCCACATTATTTTTAGACTTGACCCTATCAACTCTACTGGCCATGAATAAAGTATCAAACTCTCTTAATGTGTGTTCATTGATTCTAATATACCCATTGTTTACAATAGAATCGTATAAATAGTTTTTCTTAGGAGATTTAAAATAAAAGATTTTTTCTTGCCTATCAAATCTTTTATATATGCTTATATCTAGATTCTCATATTTAGATATAATTTTAATAGTATCAAGAGGTAACTCTTGTGAATTTTCTATCTGTGATAATATATCGGAAGAGGGGTCCCAGTAACTAGAATTAGAAGGATCTACTAGTATTACATAGGATGCAATTACTATACATACACTTAGAAAAATCACTAATAGGGAAAATAAAAAGGAATACACTATTGTAATCTTAAATGTTAGAGAAAACCTAAATAATCTTCTTAGAGATCTAAATAAAGTAAATATTGTTTTATCTAACAGAAATTTTATAAATAAGAAAGAATATATAAATACATTAATTGAAAACGTAAAAAGGAATTTGATTATATACATGAGGATTTTAAAGGCTTTTTTAAAAATTCTCATCTTTAATTGTGTAACCTACCCCTCTAATTGTATGGATAAATTTTTTATTATATTTATCATCAATCTTACTTCTTAGATACCTAATATATACGTCTACTATATTTGTATCCCCCACATAATCATATCCCCAAACTACCTTAATTATATTATCTCTAGATAAGACAATATTTTTATTTTCCATAAGGTATTTTAAAAAATCAAATTCCCTTTTAGTTAAATCTATTGGATTATTATTTACACACACCATATGTTTATCTGAATCTAAAGATAAATCACCAATTCGTATAATGTGAGTTGTCTTCTCAGTAAAAGAATTTCTTCTTAAAGCTACTCTTATTCGAGCCAGAAGTTCTTCTATTTCAAAGGGCTTAGTCATATAATCATCAGCACCAGTATCTAAGCCCATAACCTTATCAAGAGTATCATCTTTAGCTGTTAACATTATAATAGGAACTTGAGAAGTTTGCCTTATTCTTCTACATACTTGAATGCCACTTAATTTAGGTAACATAATATCTAGTAAAATTAAATCTACTTGATTTTTTGAAAAGTTATCTAAGGCCTCTTTACCATCCTGTGCTTTTAGGACTTGGTATCCCTCATATTTTAATTCTAATTCTAAAAATCTTAATATTTTAATCTCGTCTTCCACTATTAAAATTGTCTTTTTCAATTGTAATCCCCCTAATAAACAGTTTTACAACTAAATTATACTATATAAAGCCTATTCTTTGCTTAAATTAATAGATTCATTACAGGAAGTTGTAGGACTAGGCACATTAATTATTTTGAATTCACATTTTAGTATTAATGCTGTCAATATGCAAAGTAATGATACTGGAGTTGTAAATAGTCCGATTAATATACTAAGAATTAAATTAAGCTTTAATATGGTCTCTCCATCTTTCGAAATGGTTAATTTATAGTTATTGTATTTATTTAAGCTTTGAGTAAATTTTTCCTTATTTATTTTAGAAGTATTTTTATTTGTTTTTTCCAGATAAATAATACTATCCAATAAATTCCCGTTATTTTTTTCCAAGGCCTCTTTGGCTTCCTCATAAGAAACATTAACCCTTTCTCTTAATAGGTCTATTTGTTTTAAATCAATGCTCATATTAAATCCCTCCTAATAAATTTTTATTATGGATTTAGTATAGGATTTTAAAATTAATGTACATTTAAAGAAAGATTAAAATTAGATTAAAAAATATTTTAAAAACATGCATTAATTTAAAAAAGAAGGAAAAAAATGTAATAAGTAGAATTAAATTAAGTACTGTGTCTAGAAAGGATGTGTGAATGTGGAAGAAACATATAAAATAATGGAAAAAACAGAAGTTATAGATAAGAGTTTTAGTATTCACAAAAAAAATTTAATTACATTGGCCATATTTGTAGTGGCATATGGTCTCATATATTTGGTAGCTGCAATATTGGGAGCATTGATAGGGGGAGTATCTGTAATAGGCTTAATTGGAAGTGGCATAGAAAATCCTTCATCGGCAGTGGAGATTCTTGGGAAATCTGCAGGGGGTATATTAATAATATTAGTTTTAGGAAGTTTATTTCTTGGAATTACTCTAGCTAGAAATGCTGGAATAATCAATATAGCTTCTAATGCTTTTTTAGGTAAAAATGTTAGTGTGGAAGAGGCCTTTTTAGTAAGTTTTAAATCTATTCCAAGGCTTATAGGGGTTACAATAGCAGGAATAATATGGTTTATTCCCTTTTTAGTAGGTATTGGTGTAGTCGGATTTATATATGGAAAAAGTGCAAATTCCATATATATGAGCAATTTAATAAATACAGGACCTGCATCTATGGTGGGAATTGTTATATCAACCATAATATTCGTTGCTATTATTATGTTAATAATATATACGTATATAACATTACATCGATTTGCCATCCATACGGCCATATTAGAAGACTTGTCATTTTTTAAAGCTCTAAAGAAAAGTAGACAATTAGTTAAGGGGGAGTTTTGGAAGATATTTGGAATATTAATGGCATTTTATATTATTGTGGGAGGCATAAAGTTTTCCATATATGCTTTAATGGGAGAAATAAGTTTAATAGGTGGTTTAATAACTAAATTTACTTCAGGAAGTGAAGAGATGTTAGCTAATAGTTTGATGGCATCTAGTCTAAGCAGAATTCCTGTTAACTTATTTACGTCTGTATTTGTGGCTCCTGTGGCAGATATATTAGTCACTATACTTTATTACAATCAAAGATTTAAAAAGGATGGTTATGATTTAAAACTTACACTTGAAAATATTAAAAGAAATTCTATAGGAGAGAACTAAATTGAAAAACTTAACTTATGAAGAATTTCAGAGAGAAGCATCTAATATATTAAATAGTCGTGAATATGCACATTTAAAAAGAGATTACATGAATGTAATTAAAAAGATAGTAGAAAAAATAGGAAAATGGTTAGAAGGTCTCTTTGAAAATACTAATATGGGAGAGCGGGTTATGGAAGTAAGTGAACCCATTTCAAAGGCCATATTAGCTTTAATAATAATAGCCATTATTGCTTTAGTAGTATTAGTTTTATTAAAATTTAAAAAATCTAAGGATATGTCTTTAAAAGAAAAAAACATATTAGGTGAAGTTATAAAAGAGGGTATTACTAGTGATACCTTTAGAAATAGAGCTAAGGAAATGGAGAAAATAGGCAAATATAAGGATAGCATAAGACTTGAGTTCATAGGATTATTGCTTAAACTTGATGAAAATCATATTCTCTACTTAGATGAAACTAAGACTAACTATGAATTCACACAAGAACTGAGAAACAAAGGGGTATCATATACCCATTTGTTTATAAATGTGGTAGAAATATTTAATGAATCCCATTATGGAGAAGTACATGTAGATAGTAACTATTTTAAAAGATGGGAAGGAAATATAAATCCCCTATGGAATGAGGTGTTAAAAGTTGAAGAAGAAGTCTAAAAAGGATATATTCATACTTTTAATCCTCTTTGGTACATTAATATATGTGACTTTAATATTTTCAGGAAAGAGCAAGAGTTTAGGTGGGGATTATTCTATTTTAAATAAAGAACATAAGGGTCTTAGTGTGATTTATGAAACCTTGAAAAATTTAGATTATCCAGTGAAATTTAAAAATAATAACTTGGAAAATGTACCTACAGATAATATCCATGTGATAACCATGCCTAAAAGAAAGTTCTCATTAGAAGATGGGAAGATAAAAAATTGGATTAAAGATGGAGGTAAAATAGTTTACTTAGGAGATGATTCTCTGCAGAGCCTTCACTATGGTAATGAGATCAAGTCCACAGAAGACTTTTTAGTATATGAATATGGACAGGGGTTTGTCCTAATAGGAAGAGCAGAGGTATTCACTAATAAGTATTTATTAGAAAATAAGGAAAAGGCCTACGAAATCATTACATATGTGGATAGGTGGTCATATGTAAATATAATTTTTAATGAATATTATAACTATATGGATTCTGAAAGGTATTCCCTGTGGGAAGACTTGCCTGTTGGAATTAGAATAATGTTACAACAACTAGTCATAGTAATAGTATTATTTTTCATATATAAAGGCTCTAGATTTGGAAAAATAAGACCTCTTTATGAGGAAACTCAAAGGGATAAGGATGAATACTTAAAGGCTGTTTCTTCCCTATACAAAAGGGGTGACTGTAAAGAGGAAGTAATAAAGATATATTATGAAGATTTAGAATTTAATGTGAAGAAAACTTTTAAGACAATAGGTTCGAAGAAGAGTTGGATAGAAACTTGGAATGAAAAAAATATAGAAAATTATAATAGAGCTAAGAGGGTACATGAAATCTACTCAAATATTAATGATAAAAAAATTAGTAATAAGGAATTTACCAATATAATAAGGGACATGGAGAAATTAAAGAAAACATTAGAAAAAAGGAGTGAATCCTATTGGAAGGATATATTAAAGGAACCACAAAAGAAACAGCAGATAAAATAATGAAGGAAGTAAAAAAAATAATAGTGGATCAGGATGAAGCAATAAAAAATTGTTTAATAAGCCTTTTCTGTGAAGGGAATGTTTTGTTAGAAGGAGTTCCTGGGTTAGCTAAAACCTTACTTGTAAAAACCCTTTCTCAATCTGTAGATTTAGAATTTAAAAGAATACAGTTTACTCCGGACTTAATGCCATCTGATGTGACAGGAACTAAAATATTTAATATGGAGACTCGTGAATTTCAGTTAAAGAAGGGACCCATATTTACTAACTTCCTTTTGGCAGACGAAATAAATCGTACTCCACCTAAAACTCAGGCAGGACTCCTTGAAGCAATGGAAGAAAAGTTTGTAACCATAGATGGAGAAAGATTAGAATTACCAAAACCATATATGGTATTTGCAACTCAAAATCCTATAGAGTATGAGGGAACCTATGTATTACCAGAGGCCTTAACAGATAGATTTTTAATGAAGATAAAGATAAGTTATCCATCAAAAGAAGCAGAGAAAAATATTTTAATGAAACATAATTTAAATATGATGGATATAGACAAGAATGTAAGTGCCGTATGTAGTAAGGAACACATATTAAAGTGTAGAGAAGAAATTGAAAATGTAATAGTAAAAGAAGAATTAATAGATTATATTGTGGAGGTAGTATCTAGAACTAGGGAAAATGAATTAATAGAAATTGGAAGTTCCCCAAGGGGAGCTATTGCGCTACTTAAAACAGCTAAGGCTCATGCGGCAATGGAGGGGCGTGATTATGTTATTCCAGAGGACATAAAAGAAGTAATAATACCTACCCTTACCCATAGGATTATTTTAAAGGCTGAGATGGAAATAGAAGGAGTTTTAGTGGAAAATGTAATAATGAATATACTAGATGTAGTAAAAGTGCCTAGATAGAGAGTTTGGTGATAGATTTGATATTTACAAAAAGGTTTGTAATGATTATTGGGTTAGGCATATTACCACTACTTTTAGGCCATATATTAGACATATCCTATTATATATTTTTAATATATAATGTGGGAGTCCTATTAGTTTTGTTATATGATTATAAGACCACGAAATATGATGAGAATATTGAAATAGGTAGATTTGGAGAGGATAAATTATCTATTCACGAAGTGGAGCATATTAGTTTTACAATTCATAATAAGAACAATGAACCTATTAATGTGAAAATAAAGGATGAAGTACCTGATTTTCATTTTGAAATTATGGATGAGGTAATATCAGAAAAAGTATTACCAAGAAATAGGTCCAATATATCCTATAGGCTAAGACCTAAGAAAAGAGGTGCCTATGAATTTAATAAAATTCATATGAGAATAGAAAGTAGGCTTAAATTAGTTTATTTAAGAAAGGTCATATCATTACCTAGGGAATATAAGGTATATCCTAATTTGAAAAATTTAAAGAAATATAAATTATTAGTTGCAAAAAATAAATTGATGGAACCTGGGAGAAAAAGCCTAAGATCTATAGGCAGTAAAACTTCATTTAGCCATCTAAGGGAATATGTGGTAGGGGATGAATATAGAAAAATAAATTGGAAGGCAACCGCGAGGGAAAATAAGCCAATAGTAAATGAATATGAACCAGAAAAGAATCAGAGGATACATATTTTACTAGATGAAGGACGAACTATGTCAGGAGAAATAAGGGGATATAAAAAATTAGATGTAGCAATAGACGCAGCACTACTTTTGGGGGATATATCTAATCAAAAGGGAGATTTATGTGGTTTAACTACCTTTAACAGGAACGTTAATAGTTATGTGAAACCAAATAAGGGTCCAGGACACAGAAATAATATACTGGAGACTTTATATCATATAGAAGGTAGCAGTATTACTTCTAACTATAAGGAAGCCTTTTTACATTTGAAGAAAAAGGAAAAGCATAGGGGGATAATATTTTTATTTACAGACTTCTCCATAATGGAAGAGGGAGAAGAAATACTTAAACATCTTTCTATTATAAGCAAAAATAATATAGTTACCATAGTGTTGATTAAGGATGAAAATAGACAGAATGTATTAGGTGAAAAAAGTAACTCTGTGGAAAAGATATATGATAAGGCTGTAGCTATGGAAATGTTGAAAAATAGAGAAATGGTTATAAACTTAATTAAAAAGAGAAAAATAATGTGTATAGAAGCAGATAGGGAAGAATTATCCCTTAGGGTAATAAATAAGTATTTAGAGATTAAAAATCAAATGGATTTTTAAATGGATATAGATGAACTAAGGCCAATCCAAAGGTATGTGAACTTACTGCGGTCATATAAATGAAAAATATTTTATAAGGTAAGTCACTATGAGACTACAGAATGTGAATATTATACTCGCGGTAAAAGAGTCATAATTGTTTACAGCACATGATGTTCTCATGTTCCACCTTATAAAAATTTTTCATTCATATTCTCTTGTAAGTGCTATAGTTTATCTTATCTATGAAATAAAATAAATTAAAAGTCCTTAGGACTATTGTTTATGAGATTTATTTCCTCTAACAATATAAAATATAAGCATTATAAGGGTCATTAAACTAAAGGCTAATTTTATATTTGGAGATATGGCTAGTGGTGTAAAGAATCCTTCTATAATTCCGGCTATTATGAGCATGACTACTATTCCTAATAAAAGGGATGATGCCTTTTTAGCTCCTAATACAATGGAATGGGCTCTAGATAAATCTTTGGGAATGAGCATGTGATATGCAAGGAGGAATCCTGCACCACCACTTATGAAAATAGCTGTTAACTCTAATATTCCATGGGGTAATATTAAAGACCAATATACGGTAGGATTGCCATTTAAATATATGAGTGCAGTCAATCCTCCAAGTAATGCTCCATTTAAAAATAGTACATAGATGGTACCAATACCAAAGGTTATTCCAAGGACAAAGGCCTTTAAGGATATGGAAATATTATTTACCATAATATAACTAGACATTAGGGGGTAATCCCATTGTCTTTGTGAGTCCATGGAGTAATCTATAGTTTCTATTAAATCCTTAGGAAGAAAATAATAGGCACTAGATTCATTTACTAAGACCATTACTAGGGACAAGATAAATCCTAAAAAGAAAATTCCAGTAGAGCAATTAATAAAAAATGAAAATTCTTTTATTTTTTTAGGAAACCCTGTTGTTAAGTAATTCAACATTTTTTTAAAACTATTTTCTTTAACAGAATAGAGGTTATTATGAGCTCTACCCACTAAAGAATTTAAATAATTACTTATATTAGTATTGGGAAAGTGAGTATTAGCATAGGAAAGATGATAAGAACTTTCCTTATATAAATATAGAAAGTCTCGTAATTCTTTGGAGTTTAAGTTTTTATGTCCACTTTTATCTATCCTATCCACATAGGAATTTAGCTTATCCCAACGAGATTTGTTCTTTTTTATAAAAATTTCTTCATTCATAATAAACACCTCATTTATGATTATACCAAAGTCTGGAAAAAAGGGGGATATACTGTGAAAAAAATTACAATAACCACTCCTGAAAATACACAAATAGAATATAATTTAGCCAGTGTAGGTTCTAGGGTAGCGGCTGCTGCAATAGATATGATTATTCAGTTTACCGCATTAGGGATAATTGGTCTAGGGGTATTTTTTACTTGGGCTGGAAGTTTAGAGTATTTACAATCAAAGGGAGATGGCTGGATAATAGGAGCCTTAATTATATTAACTTTTGTAGTCTCTTATGGCTATTTTATATTCTTTGAGATGAAGATGAACGGTAGAACACCAGGGAAAAAAATATTTAAACTAAGGACCTTAAAAAATAATGGACAACCCATAGATATAAAAAGCTCCATAATAAGGAATTTATTTAGAAGTATACTAGATGATCAGGGTATTGGAGTTGTGATGATATTCTTTTCAAAGGAGCATAAACGAGTGGGAGATTATGCTGCATCTACCATGGTAGTTGTGGAGAAAGATGAAAAAATATATACATTGGAAGAAATTAATCTTGAGCATGATCCGAACTTATCTAAGGATGAGAATGACCTATTAAAGGAGTATGAACGTAGAAAAGGTGAATTAGAAGATTCACACATAAAGGAAGAAATAGAAAAATATTTTAAGGAAAAGGATAGGTTAAAGGGCACTATAGAATTAGAAAAAACTAAAGAAGATATTTTAGATAATATGGAAAAGTAAAGGTCAAGTGATATAAATTACCTAGAAGGTAATTTATATCACTTGATTTTTTAATTACTAGGTCTACAGAATTACATATGGTCCAGAAATGACTAAAAATGTCAAAGAATGTAGAATGTTATAAAAAATTCATATATAATTAAAAATGGGAGCAGAATTGCAAACTATAACAGCTTTAAGGAGGAGGACACATGTTTAAGTTTAAAAAACTTAAGAGCAGAATAATAGCTTACATAGGAGTTTTTGTATTAATCGCATTAGGTGTAACTAATTGGGGATTATACTCAATGACAAGTAAGCTATTGACAAAAGCAGCATATGAAAATGCAAAGGAGACAGCCCATGATTATGGGAATTCCGTATTAGGAGAATTTAATAGTGTAATGCATACAGCAAGGAGCCTTGAAGCTACGTTAAAGGGAATGAAAGAATCAGGAGATACAAATAGAACTGTTGTAAATAACATATTAAGGACAGTTTTAAAAGAGAACGAGAATTACTTAGGTGTATGGACTTGTTGGGAGCCAAATGCTTTTGATAACAAGGATATGGAGTACGCCTTAAAAGCAGGAGAGGATTCTAAAGGTCGTTTTGTTCCATATTGGTCTAGAAGTGAATCAGGAATAGAATACTCACCTCTTACAGGATATGATAAGGAAGGTGAAGGTGATTATTACCTACTTGCCAAAAACTCTAAAAGGGAAGTTATAATGAATCCATTTAAATATAATATAAATGGGAAAGAAATTATGATGACTACTTTTGCAGTACCTATAGAAATAGATGGAAAAGTCCTAGGAGTAGTGGGAATAGACCTATCCCTTGAAACCCTACAAAGGCGTGTACAGAAGATTAAACCCTATGATGTGGGTTATGCTGCAGTAGTGGCTAATAATGGAGTATATGTGGCCCATAAAGATGATGATCATCTAGGAAAGGACATGGGGAATACGGAGGAAAGAAAAAAGATAAAGGGACTTATAAAAGAAGGTAAGGAATATGGTGTTAACTTACTATCAAATTCTCTAGGGAAAGAAGTACATAGACTATATACTCCTATGTACATAGGAAAGACAAATACTCCCTGGTCCTTTGCCGTAAGTATACCTACTGATGCCATATTAGAAGACCTACATGAAATAAGAAATATGTTTAGAGGTATAGGTATTGGAGTACTAATTATATTAATAGTAGTTATAAATTTAGTGTCGGCAAAAATTACAAAACCTATTATACAGACTACAGAAATGTTAAAGGAAGTGGCTCAGGGAGAAGGGGATTTAACTAAGCGACTTGAAGTTTATACAGAGGATGAAATAGGACAATTGGCTAAATGGTTTAATGTTTTCATAGATAATGTACATATTATAATAGGTCAAGTAAAAGAAGGGTCAGAACTTATGGCCTCATCTTCTAGGGAAATTGGAATAGTCATGGAAGAATCGACTGGTGGAATGGAAGACATGGCTAGAAGTATCACATCCATATCTGATTCCCTCCAAGGAAATGCAAGTGTAGTAGAAGAAACTACTGCAAGTATAGAGGAAATGGCCAGCTCTTCAGATGTAATATCAGAAGAAGCAGAAGAAACCTTTGGAAGAAGTAAAGAAATATTAAATATATCTAGTGAAGGTGCGAAACATATAGAAGATGTGGTAGAGACTATAAAAGACGTGGAGAAATCTACTAATTTAGTATATGAGTCTATTGTAGAACTAAATGAATCTTCTAAGGAAATTGGAGAAATAGTATCAATTATAACGGGAATATCCGAGCAAACCAATCTATTAGCATTAAATGCAGCAATAGAAGCTGCAAGGGCAGGAGAACATGGAAAGGGATTTGCAGTAGTAGCAGAAGAAGTTAGGAAATTAGCAGAAGAAAGTAAGGAATCTGCTACTAAAATAAGAGTCCTTATAGATGATATTCAATTAAAGTCAAATAGGGCAGATGAATCTATAAAAGAGGGAAGCCAATTAGTTAAAAATAGTGTAACTAAGGCAAATAAAGTAAACGACAAATTTGAAGAAATATTAAAGGCCATAGATGGAGTTACTAATAAAATAGAGGTAGTATCAAAATCATCTCAAAGTCAAGCAAATATAGCACAAGATATGACTAGTGCCATGGATGAAATATCTAATACTACAAATGATAATGCAGGACAAGTACAACAAATAAATGGAGTAATTGAAGAGCAGGTAAGTGCTTTTGAAGAAATAACTGCAAATGTGGAAAGTTTAAGCAATGTGGCTAAGGAATTAAAAAATCATACGGATAGATTTAAAGTATAGAGTTAGCAGCTATTTTTATAGCTGCTTTTCTATTACATATGAACTAGAGTAATAAGAATAAAAATATAACAGTAGGATTAAATAATAGGATATAATTAAAATCATAAAAGTAAGGGCTTAAGGCTCTTTTTATCTAGAAAAAATAAATTGGGGGGAATGAAACTTGGCTTATGTAAAGGGATTTTTGTTAGGGATGACACTTCAATTGTCCATAGGACCTGTATTTTTTGCATTATTGTTTAAATCCATGAAAGAAGGATTTAAAGAAGCATTCAAAATGGCATTAGGAGTTACTTTAGTAGATGGGTTTTATATATGCATATCCTTTAGTGCCATATCTACTTTGTTAAAAATAGAAATACTAAATATGATAATAAAAGTTTTGGGAGTTATAATATTAATTTATTTTGGAATTATGTACATAAAAAATGCTAAAAATAATGAAATTGAAAATTTAGATGATAATCAGAATGTTGAGAGAGAAAGTAATAGTTTTTTATTTGGAATAAAGCTAACTTTTACTAATCCTCTTACCATATTATTTTGGTCAGGAACCTTTGGATCTTTAATTGCATCAAAGGTTTTAGTAGGATTTAATACTATTTTAATGTATTCATTAGGCTGTATAAGTGCAACCCTATTATTTTTAACGGTGACTAGTGCCATTGGAAGCAGGATATATAAGTTATTAAGTGACAAGATTTTAAAGAGATTAGATTATGTGGTAGGTGTTATATTGATAATATTTGCTTTTATATTACTTCTAAAAAATTAGCAGGTTCTAGTCTATAGAGCCTGCTAATTTTTCTAAAGTTTTATAATCTAATATAGATATGCGATTTCTATCCTTGTTTATTATGTTTTGGTCACATAAATTATTAAAGGTTCTAACGAGATGTCTATAACTAGTAGCGAATAGGCTGGCTAGTTCCGTCATACTATCTATTTTTATATGAGGTGCATCAGGATTTGTAGCATGTACTCCTAACAAATAGGAAGCTAGCTTATTTTCTAATGGATATATTAGATTTATGGAACTAGAATGAGTGTATGTTACTAATTTAGTACTTAAAGTACTAGCTAAGTATTTGTAGAAAACTAAATCATTAGAAATCAGTTCTCTTAATAAATTCATTTTAATTCCTATACATATACTAGGGCCTAAGGTTTCAATATTACATGCAGGAATTGTATTATTAATTAATTCCACATCTCCTACGGCATGAAGTGGCGTTAGTATTTCATGCAAAAGAACTTTTCCATTTTTGAGTATGGTATAACACTTTAAACTTCCTTTTACTAGAAAGTAAAAATAATCAGCCTCTTGATTGGACGTTAATAAATAGTCGTTTTTATTAAATTTATGAAGTTCCATATACTTTCTTATATTTTTTTTAAATAAAGTATCTATTGAGTATTTATCTATATAATAATTTAATGTGTAATTGTCTTCTATCTTCATATTAAATTCACCCAAATTAATTATAATATAGGTTGCACCATAATTGAAGTTTTATCTTTAATAATTATGGAATAACGTAACAGTAGGAAAACATTAAAGAAATATGACATATGTCCTTAGAGATATAAATAGTATATGTTAATCTAATTTAGGCAACACATGTTCTTATTAGAAAGGATTAAAATTATAGATGAAATATGTAATGGAGGGTAGAGATATGTATAAAGTTGGAGCAATATTTACAGGAGTTATAATAGCAATAATGATAAGTTTAAATGGCATGTTAGCTAATGGAATAGGTAATTATTTAGCCGTGTTTATAATACACATTACAGGAGCTGTTGGTGTATTAATGTTTTTAATGATGAGTAAAAAGAAAATTAATATAAAAAAGCATATTCCCCTATATTTATTTAGTGGAGGAGCATTAGGTGTAATTATAGTGATTTTTAATAATTTGTGTTTTAAGTATCTAGGAATGTCTTTAACATTATCCCTAGGCTTGGCTGGTCAATCTATAGCAGCCTGTATAATAGATCATTTTGGCTTATTTGGAATGAATACTCATAAGTTTCAAAAGGAAAAATTAATAGGATATGGAGTAGTAATAGGTGGAATAGTTGTTATGACAGTATTTTAGGAGGAATTTATCATGTATTTAATATTGGCGTTAATAGGTGGATCTTTAATAGTAATATCTATGACAATTAATTCAAAATTATCTCAAAGAATAGGGGTCCCTCAAGGGGCATTTATTAATAATATAGTAGCTTCCATAGTAATTTTAACATTTTTACTTATGAACAGAGAAAACTTCGTAAGTATGGAAAAATTAATTAATGTACCTTTGTGGGTATATATGGGAGGTATTCTAAGTATATTTGTAGTTTCTTGTTCAAATATAATAATTTCTAAAATTCCAGCCATATATACTACATTATTATTGTTTATAGGACAGTTGTTTATGGGAATTATTATAGATTATATGGTAGGTAACATGGCTTCAATGGGGAAAATCTTAGGAGGAGTACTTATCATAATTGGTTTAGCTTACAATTTTAGTATAGATAGAAAAAGTTTTATGGTAAAAGAAGAATGTAATTAAGTTTTCCTTAATTACATTCTTCTTTTAGTTTATAATATTATTAAAATAAGATAAGGCTTATTACATAAAATTAAATATAATATGAATACTAGGAATATGGGAGTGATATTATGAAAACAGGATGGATCGGTTTAGGAGCCATTACAGTATATACATATTCAAAAAATAATAGTATACCTAATAATTTAGGTGTGCATGAGGGCAGATTGGCAAAATTACCTTATGCACGAAAGGGAGTATCAACCCAAACTAATAATTTTGAAAAACAAATTGAACCTATGAAGTTTAAGGGAAGTCTAGAGAAGAGTAAGGAACGAATAAAGAAAATAATTAATAGATATTCTAATAGTAAAATAATAAAAGAAGAAAAGAATTATTTACACGTAGTATTTGAAAGTAGTAAAATGAAATTTAAAGATGATGTGGAATTTTATTTTAATGAAGAAAAAAAAATAATAGATTGTAGGTCAGTGGCACGGGTAGGATATTATGATTTTAAAGTTAATAGAAAAAGATATGCCAAAATAAGAGAGGAATATAGATAGGAGACTAAATATGAACAAAAAAATATATATTGCTTTAAGTTTAATTATAGTATTGGGTTTAGGAACATATTTATGCGGAAGAAGCCTTTGGGTACCTGTATATAGTAAAGTGGCAGGAAGAAGAACTGTGGAGGAAGTAATAAATAAAATAAAACCTGAAAATGAGCAGAAACTAATTAGTTACTTTGAAAAAAAGCAAGCCATATATGTGCCAGAGAAAATAGCCTTAATAGGGTTAAAAGAAGAAAAAATATTAGAATTGTGGGCTCTTAGTCATGGAAAGTGGACTTTTATACACAAGTATGACATATTAGCGGCCAGTGGACAGTCGGGACCCAAATTAAAGGAAGGTGATAAGCAAGTACCAGAAGGAATTTATAGAATAGAAGGCTTAAACCCAAATAGTTCATATCATTTGTCCATGAAGGTTAATTATCCAAATGAATTTGATATGAAAAAAGCAAAGGAAGATAATAGACAAAATTTAGGTGGAAATATATTTATCCATGGAAAGGCAGCCTCAATAGGTTGTATAGCTATTGGAGATGAAGCTATAGAAGAAGTGTTTTTATTAGTTAATGAAGTGGGAAAAGAAAATGTGGAAGTGGTAATAGCCCCTATGGACCTGAGAAATAAGGATATGGATTTAAGTAAAGTTCAAGTATCCTGGTATAAGGAATTACATGATAGAGTAAAAATTGAATTAAATAAGTTTAGATAGGGATGTATTTATTATTTACATCTCTATTTTTTACGTTTTATTGACGTTATTATTATAAATTATAGAAAATATTGAAAATTGTAAATTCGTATTATAAACTAATTACAAAAGCTATGTATAAGGGTGATTGTATGAGCATGAATATTGAAAGAGAAGCATTGAAAATAAATTTATTTGGAGAGCCAAAGATAATAGTAAATAGTACTGAAATAAGCTTTCCATATAAAAAGGCAGAAGCATTATTATATTATTTAGTTGTGAAAAAAAGAGAGACTAGGGAGATTCTAGGTAATCTATTATGGGAAAACACAAATGATGATAAATTAATCAAAAAAAATCTTAGGAATGCCATATACACCATAAAAAAGTTTATAAGTAAAGATATAATTATAAAAAAAGGAAATGAAGTAATAGAAATTAATCCTAAATATCTAGAAAATGTGGATATAAACAAATTTTTATATGTGGATAGCTCTGAGATCATTAATATATATGTGGGAGATTTTTTAGACAAGTTTACAATAAAGGATTCTTGTGAATTTCAAGAGTGGGTAGAATTTAAGAGACAAGAATATAGGGATATGTTCATCGATAAACTAATTAAAGGAATAGAGAATCATATTGAAAGAGATGAGCTAATAATAGGGAAAAAATACTGCAAAAGATTAATTAAATTAGATGAATTTGATGAGAGAGCTTATAGGCTATTAATTGATATATATGAAAGACAGGGTTCTTACAATAAGTGTTTAGATTTATATAAAAAATTAGAAAAACTTTTAAATGACGAACTTTTAATTTCTCCAGATCATTTAACGAAAAAGAGAATAGAAAATGTGAAAAATAAGAGAATTGAAGAAAAGGATCATATGAAAAAATATAATGATTTAAATTATTTGAATGATTTAAAGGAAGATTGTTTAGGTGGCAATGGTTTCTTTTATGGTAGAGATAAGGAATTAAAAAAAATTATAGATAATTTTAAAAAATTTTATAATGAACATACTACAAAATCAGTATGTCTTATGGGGGAAATGGGCATTGGAAAGAGTAAGACGGCTACAGAGTGTTTAAATATTATTAAGAATATATCAAACCAACACGTTTTGACTACTCAATGTTACAAGGCAGAAGAAAAATATTTGTTAAAATGTTGGAATGATATATTTAATGGAATATCTAAAATCATAAAGAAGGATCAAATATCTATTTCTAAAAAACTTATTAATATTGTATCCTTAACTTTTCCAAATTTTGATTTTAATAATGAATATAGTTTGAATTGTACAGAAAAATTAGACTTTTTAAAGTATCAAACGGCAGAAAATGCTATTGTGGAGCTCTTAATTCAGGTGTCCAAGAATAAGAAAATAATAATATATATAGATGATTTTCAGTGGGCAGATGAACTTAGTATATCCCTATTGAGAAGTATAATAACTAGGGATAAAAACAAATCCATATTATTCATAATAAATTGTAGAGAAAACTCTAATAGATATGTGGAAGAATTTTTATTAGATATGTTTAAATATAATCTAATAGATAAAATTAAGCTAGAAAGATTTACAGAGGAAGAAACTATTGAATTTACAAAAAAAGTACTAGATACTACAAAGCTAGATTTACAAGTGAAAAAGGGTATATATAAGGAGACTGAGGGAAATGTTTTTTTTCTAGTAGAAATTTTAAATAATATTAAAGAAAATAAAAAATTTCATAAGATTACTCCTAAAATACAAGATGTACTAAAAAATAGGATTATGCCTATATCAGAAAGTGGAAAAAAGATTTTGGATATATTATCCATATTCTTTAATAAGACGACCTATGAGATTTTAGAAGATATATCTTTAACAGGTGGTTTAGATTTAGTAGAGATAATAGATGAGCTAATAAAAAAGAATCTCATAGTAGAAAAAGGAAATTTAGAGGAAGTCTATTATGAATTTACCCATCAAAAAATAAGGGAGTATATTTATGGAGATATGTCCCTATCAAAGAAGCGAATTTTACATAATCGTGCAGGAGAAACTTTAGAAAAGAAACTAAAAAATAACAAAAGAGATGTGATTATGTATTCTCAGCTAATATATCATTTTGAAAGATGTGGGAAAAAATATAAAGTTCTTAAATATAAAATAAAATATCTATATGAATATTTACAATTTACACACGAGGTCTTTCCGTTAGTATATTTTAAAGGTAATGAGAAAAAGACATTTCTAGATAGAAGAATAACTAATAGGCAGATTAAAAAAAGTATAGGTGAAATGGAATTATTATTAGATGAAGTAAGGGATGATATGAAGGGTGAAGATGGAATAAATCTAATATGCGAATATTTACATATGATAGGGCGATTTCATATTAGACAAGGAGAGTACGAAAAGGGTAAGAAATATATATATGAATTAATAAATATAAGTGAAGAAAACCATATGGAAAGAAACATTATAAAGGCATATAGACAACTTATGTGTTATCACATAAACACTTATAATACAAGGGGTATGAAGACTACAATTGATAAAGCTTTAAGCATAGTTAGAGAATTTAAAGTACCTGAAGAAGAAGCCATTTGGTGGAGATTAAAGGGTCTTTTATATATTATGAAGGGAGAATATGAGGAAGGGGAAAAACTTCTTAGTTCTGCCATTGAAGTTTTTGAAAGATCCAAAGAAAGATATAAGTATATATCAAACTTAGCAGCCGCATATAATTGGATTGGGGAAAGTAAAAAAAATGTTAAGGATTATGAAAATGCACTAAAATATTTTAACAAAGCCATAGATATGAATAAGAAGTATGGATTAACAGAGGCCCTTTGCGTATTTAACACTAATGCAGGACAGGTTGCTTATGAAATGGGGGATTATGGTGGCGCCGAAAGATATTTATCTAATGCCTTGAAGTATTATGAAAAGGTAGATACCTTATGGTTAAGATCATTAGCCCATACCTATTATGGAATGGTTCTATTTCATAAAGGTGAATATAATAAATGTGTTAGTTCTTTAATATATGCAAATAAATATTGTACTAAACTAGAAAGTCCCTATGAAACTGGAATTTTTTATAGACGTATGGCAGAGTTAAAAAGGAAGATAAAAAATAGGAAAATAAAAAATAATGTACTTAATAATTATTTTGTGGAAACTGTATATGAATATGAAAAAAAAGCTGAAAACTCCTAAGTTTGTATATGAGATAAGAAAAATTTGACGTTATCTAAAAAGATAAGGTCTTTTTCTTTTGACAAGTTTTTGATAGACCTTTGCTAAACTTAATACATGTTAAGAACACATAGGATCAATTATTAGAATGGAGGAGTAACAGTGAAAAAACTAATATTAGATGGCAGAAATTTGACAATAAAAGATGTGATTAAGGTTGCAAGGGAAAACTTGCAAGTTGAGATTCATGAGGAATCTAGAAATGAAATAGTTAAAGTTAGAGACTATATAGAAAAAAATTGGATTAGAAGTGATGCTCCACCTGTATATGGATTTAATACGGGAGTAGGAAAATTAAAAGACTATAACATTAGTATGGAGGAAAACGATACATTTCAGAATAATATAGTAATGTCCCATTGTGGTGGTGTAGGTGAGCCAGCCTCAGAAGAGTTAGTAAGAGCTACTATGCTCGTAAGAATAAATGCCTTTTGTCAGGGGGTATCAGGATTAAGGATGGAAGTAATAGATAGACTTCTTGAAATATTAAACAAGGGAGTCCATCCAGTAATTCCAATTCAAGGATCTGTAGGAGCTTGTGGAGATTTAGCACCATTAGCACATATGGCTTCTGTGTTAATTGGTTATGAAGAAGCAGAAGCATATTATGAAGGGGTTAAAATGAGTGCACCTGAGGCATTACAAAAAGCTGGTATTACACCTATTAAGTATCAACTAAAGGCAAAGGATTGTTTAGCTCTTATTAATGGAACGACCATGTTTGCTGCAATGGCTGCTCTGAATTATTATGATGCGGACAGAATAGTAAGAGAAGCAGAAATTTCCGGCTCATTAAGTCTTGAAGCCATGCGTGGAGAAATGGCTGCCTTTGATGAAAGAATTCATAAGGTTAGAAGACAAAAGGGGCAAATTGATTGTGCTTCAAATGTAAGAAATATAGTAAAGGATAGTATGCGTGTTACGGAAAAAGCTAGAATGGTTCATTTAAAGCATGATGTACTTCATCCGGTCTACCAACCAAGGGTGCAAGATTTATACTCTCTACGTTGTATGGCACAAGTACAAGGGGCATGTAGAGACAATATGGCCTATGCTAAAGATTTACTAGAAAAAGAAATAAATGCAGCTACTGATAATCCATTAGTATTTTGGAATGACAAGGGAGAATTGGAATTCTTAAGTGGTGGTAATTTCCATGGAGAACCTATTGCCTTTGCCATGGATATAGTAGCCATGTCCTTAGCTGAAATAGGAAATATATCTGAAAGAAGAATATTTAGTTTATGTGACTCTGCATTAAATTATGGTCTGCCGCCAATGTTGGTAGGAGAGCCTGTGGGGTTAAATTGTGGTTACCCAGTTATATCTTGTGCTGCAGCAGCATTAGCATCAGAAAATAAGACTTTATGTTTCCCAGCAAGTGTAGATACTATTCCAACTAAGAGTAATCAAGAGGATCATGTTAGTATGGCACCATGGGCATGTAGAAAGGTAAAACAAATCATAAATAATATTCACCAAATATTAGGAATAGAGTACTTATTAGCAGCAAGAGCTATCTTTGTAACAGAAGAACACTTGGGCCGATTTGATTTGGGAAAGGGAACACAAATTGCATATGAAATTTTAAGAAATGAAATTGAGTTCAAAATGAACGATAGTTATATGCCAGCTCAATCTAAGCCAGCCATATCCCTTGCTAAGAGCGGAAAAATACTAGATAAAGTTTATGAATGTGTGAGTGGTTTGATTAATATACACTAAACCTTATACGTGATGCTAAGTATATAAATTATATAAGAATATTAAACTTATTTAGCATTACATTAATTATAAGACTTAAATTAATATTAAAAATTTATGGAAAGTTTTCTGAAGATTATGACTATGCAAAGGAGAGGATAATATGGATAGTAAAATTAAAAAAGTATCATTCCATAAGTCATTATTTGTTTTTAGTTTCTTAATTGTATCCTTATTGGCTACTATAAAAGTATTTGATGGGGGCCCTCATATTCCCATATTAGTGTCTGCCATTGTGGCAGCTATAGTTGCTGTATTAGATGGATTTAAATGGAGTGATATAGAAAGTGGTATTATAGACACTATAAAGGCATCTATGCAAGCAATATTAATTCTGATGATAATTGGTAGCTTAATAGGAACATGGATATTAGGTGGTATTGTACCTGCCATGATATTTTATGGACTAAAAATATTATCACCAGGTATATTTTTAATAGCCACATGTTTAATTTGTTCTATCATATCTGTAGCCACAGGAAGTTCCTGGTCAACTATGGGAACTGTAGGTATAGCTTTATTAGGAATCGGAACAGGGCTTGGAATTCCTACAGGAATGATTGCTGGAGCTATAATTTCTGGCGCATATTTTGGAGATAAGATGTCACCCCTATCAGATACTACAAACCTTGCACCTGCCATGGCTGGAGCAGATTTGTTTGATCATATAAAACATATGATATTTACTACAGGCCCAAGTTATATTATTACTTTAGTATTCTATGGAGTATTAGGTATGAAATTTGCTGGAAAATCCATAGATGCGGTTAGTATAAATACTATATTATCTGCCTTAAATGATGAATTCTTTATTAGTCCTATTTTACTGTTAGCACCATTATTAATAATTTTTATGGTTGCGAAGAAAGTTCCAGCTTTACCAGGTCTTATAGGGGGAAGTGTATTGGGAGCCTTGTTTGGAACTGTATTTCAAGGAGCTAGCATTAGTAAAGTGATTGCATCGGCCCATTATGGATATTCTACAGATACGGGTATTGAAGTGGTAAATAAGCTTTTGAACCGTGGAGGAATCCATAGCATGATGTGGACCGTATCACTTATACTAATAGCATTATCCTTTGCTGGTGTAGTTGAAAGAACTGGAATGGTAAAAGCTATTGTTGATAGAATATTAAAACTTGCAAAGAATGACGGATCCTTAATAACAGCCACCATATGCACTTGTATATTTACTAACTTTGCAACGGGAGTTCAATATGTGGCTCTAGTATTACCAGGAAGAATGTTTAAAGATGTTTATAGGGAGAGAGGGCTTGCACCTAAGAATTTATCTAGAGCATTAGAAGATTCAGGTACATTAGTAGCACCTTTAGTTCCGTGGAGTACAGATGCAGCATTTATAATGGGAGCCTTAAGCATAAGTCCATACGTTTATATTCCTTATGCCATATTAAATTTAGTAAACCCTATTGTATCTATAATTATAGGTAATTTAGGATGGACTATTGAAAAAATAGATAATAAAGGGCAGACGGCTTAAAGCTTAGAAAAGCCATATAAACATAATGTTTTAATATGCATAACAACAGGTATTATTTGAATAGACAAGGGGATGACAAGTATTTTTTTAAAGTACTTTTTATCCCTATACTTTTCTATGGATTTAAATAATGTAACAAAAAATAAGGCCAATAATATTCTTAAGAAAATCCCTTCTAAAAAGGGACGATCCATAAAATTATTCATAAAAGGATTCATTTCTGTAGCAATATTTAATATATGAATTTCAATATATGTGACAATATAATCAATTACCATTAAAAAAGATAATAAGCACAATATAAGATTAATACTCATATAAACACCTCCTAGTATTTATATGAGTATTAACTATTTCATATGAGTTTATAAGGAAAATAATGTGATATTTATATTTTTGATATAAGTAATTCTGTATAGCCTGTAGATGAATCAAATTCTCTAGAAAAAATAGTGTCAGGTAATGATCCAATAACTATTTCAGCTGTAGTATTTATTAAACATCCATCCATTAAGTGACCTCCAAAGACCATTCCATCCTTAGTAGAAAGGGAAATATGAAGGTGAACTCCATCCTTTGAAAGGGTTCCGCTTAAAGATAGAATTTCTAACTTTTCATCAAAAGCTTTAGTACTAACCCCATCTGCTAGCCTAATAGTGCCTTTATATATACAACCTACACAGGTAAGTATTATTCCTGCACTTATGTTATTTTCTTTCGTAAACTCCACCAATTTTTCTTTTAAATCCATATGTTTAGTGAGTCTTAAACTATGAGTAACCATAAAAACCTCCAATTTGATAAAATGAAAAAATTATAATAATAATGTATCACTAAATTGGTAAAATAGCTACTTGTATAAGTTTTTGGAAAATTATACAAATTAATAATATATTGACATATGAAAACGTTATGCTAAAATAATATTATAATGAAAATTGGAAACGTTTCCAGTAACGATTCCGAAAACGATTTCAGAATTGAGGGGAAACTATGAAGGCATTAAATATTAAAGATATAGCAAAGTTGGCAGGGGTTGGGGTAAGTACCGTATCCAGGGTCCTTAATGATCACCCCGATGTGAAAGCCGCCACTAGAGAAAAGGTATTAAAAGTCATAGATGAAGTGAACTATATACCTAATAATAGTGCTAGAAATCTTAAGAGAAGTAACTCAAAGAATATTGGAGTATTAGTAAAAGGTATATATAATCCGTTTTTTGCAGAATTAGTTAATTCTATAGAAAAGAGAATTGATGAAGAAGGATATTCTATGATACTTCACTACAACGATGATGTAACTAGTGACCTAGAAGGAGCAATACAATTAATAAAGGAAAAAAAGCTACAAGGTCTTATTTGTCTAGGTGGAGATTTTAATGATTTAAAAGAAGATAACTTAGTAGAGTTAAACACACCTTTAGTATTATCTTCTATAAATATTAATGATGACGTGGATAAAGAGAAGTTTTCTAGTGTGATCATAGAAAATGAAAAATCTTCATACGATGCAGTAGAGTATCTTTGCAAACTAGGACATGAACATATTGGCATTATAACTACTGGTGAAGGAGATACGAATGTAGGACAGTTAAGGCATAAAGGGTATAAGAGAGCCCTTAGGGAGTATGACATAGATCCGAAGGATGATTTAGTAGAGTTTGGTGATTATAGTTTTAAATCTGGATTTGAAGCTATGAACAAACTACTAGATAGAAATGAAAATATAACAGCAGTTTTTGCCATATCAGATATTATGGCCATAGGAGCTGCTAAGGCGATCTTAAGTAGAGGGTATAAAATACCTGAGGACATATCCATAATAGGATTTGACGGATTAGAGTTTGGAGAATATTTTCATCCATCCATAACCACTGTTAAACAGCCACGTGAAGAGATGGGAGAAAAAAGTATAGAAATACTTATGAATTTAATAAAGGGAAAGAAAGAACAGGAACATATAGTACTTAAGACAGAATTACTAGAAAGAGAATCATGTAAAAAAGTAAGGTAGGAGGAATAATATGGCTAAGGTAACTTTAAAGGATGTGGAAAAGGTTTACCCAAATGGTTTTAAAGCAGTTCACGGAATAGATCTAGATATAAAAGATGGGGAATTTATGGTATTCGTAGGACCATCTGGCTGTGCAAAATCTACAACTTTAAGAATGATAGCAGGTCTTGAAAGTATAAGTGGAGGGACCATATCAATCGGAGATAGAGTCGTAAATGATGTGGCACCGAAAGATAGAAAGATAGCTATGGTTTTTCAAAATTATGCCTTATATCCTCATATGACCGTTTATGATAATATGGCATTTTCGTTAAAAATGAAGAAAATGCCTAAAGATGAAATTAATAAAAGAGTTACAGAGGCAGCAAAAGCCTTAGAGTTAGAGGATTTACTAAAGAGAAAGCCTAAACAATTATCAGGTGGTCAAAGACAAAGGGTTGCAGTTGGCCGTGCCATAGTTAGGGATCCAGAAGTATTCTTATTTGATGAACCCTTATCAAACTTAGATGCAAAGTTAAGAGTTCACATGAGAGTTCAATTATCTCAACTTCATCAAAAGTTAAAGACTACCATGATTTATGTAACCCATGATCAAGTAGAAGCCATGACTATGGGAGATAGAATATGTGTACTAGACAAGGGAAACATAATGCAAGTAGACACGCCACTTAATCTATATCATTACCCAGAAAACAAGTTTGTAGCAGGATTCATTGGTTCACCTGCCATGAACTTAATAAAGGGGAAGTTAGTTAAAAGAAATGATGATTTAATGGTGGAAGTAAATGATACATTATTAAAATTATCAAAAGAAAAGGCTGAAAAAGTTAAAGACCATGTTGGCAAAGAAGTATGGTTTGGTATAAGACCAGAGTATATAGGTCTTAAAGAAGAAGGGTCTAGGGCGAAAATGGATGGATTAGTTGAAGTATTAGAACATATGGGAAATGAAACATTCATATACTTTAAGCTAGGTGAATTACAGATCACATCTAGAATAGATTCGCTAGATTCTAAATTGTTAAAAACTAATACTAAGGCTGCTTTTTATGTGGACATGGATAAGTGTCATATATTTGATTATGATACTGAAAAAAATATAAGCTTATAAAATTAAGGGGGAAGAAAAATGTTTAAGTCAAAGAGACTATTAGCTTTAACGATCATATTAGTAATGGCTGCTAGTATGTTCTTTACAGGCTGCTCAAAGAAGGAAGAAGTAGCTCAAGAAACAGGAAAAGTAGAAGTGGATGTATTCCAATTTAAAGTTGAAATAGCAAAGGAATTAGAAAATGCAGCAAGAGATTATGAAGCAGAACATCCAGATGTTAAGATCAACATTCAAACTGTTGGTGGTGGAGATGACTATGGTGCAGCTCTAAAGGCTAGATTCCAATCTGGAAATGAGCCAGATATATACAACGTTGGTGGTCCACAAGATCTAAAAGATTGGACTTCAAAGTTAGAAGATTTATCAAATGAGCCATGGGTAGAAAAGGCACTTGACGGAGTATTATCAGGAGCTACTATGGACGGAAAAGTTTATGCATTACCATTTAACATTGAAGGATATGGATTCGTATATAATAAGGGAATCTTTGAAGCAGCAGGAATTGATCCTACTAAAATAGTAGACTATGCTTCTTTAGAAGAAGCAGTTAAGACATTAGATGGAAAGATTAAAGCAGGAGAATTAAAAGAAAAGTATCCTACGCTAGAAGCTGTATTTGAGTATGCGGCAAAGGAAACTTGGGTAACAGGATTACACACATCAAATGTGGCACTTAGCCAAGAATTCCCTAGTTCATTAGATGCTTACAACTCTAAAAACGTGGAGTTTAAGTATGGAGATTCTTTAAAGAAGATAATTGATTTACAAGCAGATTATTCATCAAATGGAAAGACTAGAGCAAAATTAAATGCAGTTGACTATTCAACTCAAGTAGAGCAAGGATTAGCAATTGAGCGTGTAGCTATAATCCAACAAGGAAACTGGGTATATGGTGGAGTTAAGAGTATAGATGAAAAGGTAGCAGATAACTTAGCAATTTTACCAATGCCAGTTGTAGGAGCTAAAGAAGATTCAATTCCAGTGGGAGTTCCAATGCATTGGGCAATCAACAAGGATAGTGATGATGCTTCTAAGGCAGCAGCTAAAGATTTCTTAAACTGGTTATACACTTCTGAAAAGGGAAAAGATTATGTAGTTAACAAGTTCTATTTCATTCCTGCATTTAAAGGATATGAAAACTTTGAGCCACAGGACTCATTAGGAAAAGCAGTTAAAGCCTATGCTGAAGCTGGAAAGACTGTTCCTTGGGTATTCATGGGATATCCTACAGGATGGGGAATGGATATGTTAGGAGCAAATATTCAAAAGTATTTAGCAGGAGAAATGACTTGGGATGAATTAATTAAAGACTCTCAAGAAAGATGGACAAAGGAAAGAAGTTAATAATCTAAAAAAAGAGGGGGAGAGTTCCCCCTCGTTTAATAAGGAGGCTACTGATGAAAACTTCAAAGGGTTGGTTTAGTATTTTCGTAGGGCCTATATTATTTGCATTTATTGTAGTAGTAATTATCCCTATGTTTATGGGAGTATATTATTCATTCACTTCTTGGAATGGAATAAACAATAATGCCACATGGGTAGGTTTGAAAAATTATGTAGAAATATTCACAGAAGATAAAGAATTTTTAGATGTATTTTTATTCACAGCAAAATTTGCAATTGTATCTGTAATAAGTATTAATTTAATAGGATTTTTATTGGCCTTACTTGTAACAAAAGGACTTAAAGTAAGTAACTTCCTAAGAAGTGCATTTTTCTTACCAAATTTAATTGGTGGTCTTATATTAGGATTCATATGGCAGTTTATATTCACCAAGGGCTTTGATGCTGTAGGAGCAAAGCTTGGAATTGAATTTTTAAGAGGATGGCTTGCAGATACGCAGACAGGATTTTGGGGACTTGTCATATTAATGTCTTGGCAAATGTCCGGATATATGATGGTCATATATATAGCAGCACTGCAAAACATACCAGACTCACTACTAGAAGCTGCAGAAATAGATGGAGCCGGAAGTTTTGAAAAATTAATTCATATTACTATACCTCTTGTAGCTCCAGCATTTACTATAGGGTTGTTTTTAACACTATCTAACTCCTTTAAGTTATATGATCAAAACTTATCCTTAACAGGTGGAGGTCCATATAATTCTACTCAAATGCTTGCCATGAATATATATAATACGGCATTTAAATTTAATGACTTTGGATTAGCTCAGGCTAAGGCTGTAATATTCTTAATTACAGTGGCAGCAATATCAATAACCCAAATTTATTATAGTAAGAAGAAGGAGGTTGAAATGTAATGAAGAATAAAAACAAACTTTCATTATGGATAATATCTATTTTAAGTGGATTACTATTTTTATCTCCTTTTTATATAGTTTTAACAAACTCTTTTAAAACTCAAAAGGGTATATTCACTGATGTAATGGGATTACCAAAGGATTTTTTCACTACAAACAATTATGTGGAAGCTTTTATAGCCTTAGATTTTGTTAAATCATTTACTAACTCATTATTAATTACAGTAGGTAGTAGTTTAATAATCATAGTCCTATCTGCCATGGCAGCTTGGATGTTAGTGAGGACGAAGACTAAGTTAAGTAGTTTTTTATTCTTAGTATTTGCAGCAGCTATGCTTATACCTTTTCAATCTGTAATGCTACCACTTATTAACATAATGGGTAAAGTGGGATTGTTAAATCCAGGTGGACTTATGTTTATGTATCTTGGATTTGGATCTAGTTTATCAATAATTTTATACCATGGATTCATAAAGGGAATTCCTAAAGAGTTAGAAGAAGCAGCAACAATAGATGGATGTAATAAGCTTCAAGTATTTTTCTATATTATATTCCCATTATTAAAGCCAATTACAGTGACTGTATCCATATTAAATGTTATGTGGATTTGGAACGATTTCCTATTACCACAATTAGTGATAAATGATCCTAAGTGGCATACAATACCTCTTAAGATGTTCTACTTCTTTGGACAATTCTCTAAGAGATGGGATCTAGCCCTAGCAGGACTAGTTATTGCAATGATACCAATAATATTATTCTACTTTGTTGCACAAAAACACATTATTAAAGGGGTTACACAAGGTTCAATTAAATAGAAAAAGGTGATTATGGTGAAGGCATATAAAATTGATGAAAAAATAATTAGATATACATTTGGAAAACCAGTAAATACAGATGCAGTAGTAGTAAGTGGAAAAGAGATAGACAAGAAGGAAATACCTTACGTGAATATTAATTGTAAGGAAAATTTATTAATCACATATAAGATGGACGACTCAGATATTGTATATGGATTAGGTCAAAATCAAAGGGGAATTAACAAAAGAGGCGGAATATATGAGAGCTTTTGTTCTGATGACCCTAATCATACTCCTAATAAAAAATCCTTATACGGAGCACACAATTTTATCATAGTAGAGGGTAGAGAAAAGTTTGGAATGTTTATAGATTACCCGGGAAAAGTAAAGTTTGATATAGGATTTACTCATAAAGAAAATTTAGAAATAAGTTTAGATGATAATAATGTACATGTATATATTATTGAAGGTGAAAATTCTAAAGCCATAGTAAAGAGCTTTTTAAATATAATTGGTAGGGGTTATGTACCACCTAAATGGGCCTTTGGGTACCAACAATGTAGATGGAGTTACGAAGATAATAATGAAATAGAGGAAGTTGCTAATAAGTTTATTGAAAACAACATACCATGTGACACTATATATTTAGATATAGATTACATGGAGAGATATAAGGATTTTACTGTAAGTGACAAAGCTTTTCCTGATTTTAGTAACTTTGTTAAGAAGATGAAAGATAAGGGATTTAGATTAATTCCCATAATAGATGCAGGTGTAAAAATTGAAGAGGGTTATGAAGTTTATGAAGAGGGAATAAAAAACAATTATTTCTGTACTGATGAAAATGGTAAGCCCTTTGTGGCAGCAGTTTGGCCAGGAAAAGTACATTTTCCTGACTTCTTAAATAAGGACACAAGACTTTGGTTTGGATTAAAATATAAGACCCTTGTAGATTGTGGTATAGAAGGATTTTGGAATGATATGAATGAACCTGCCATATTCTACACAGAAAGAGGAATAAAAGAAGCAATAGATAAGGCAAAGGAATCTGAGGGAAAGAACTTAGATATAGATACTTTCTTTGGACTTATGGACACTTTTAGGAATGTTAACAATAATGATGAAGACTACAAGGCCATGTATCACAATATGGATGGAAAAAGATTAAATCACTATGATGTACACAATCTATATGGATACAACATGACAAGATCAGCAGCAGAGGGCTTTGAACATATAGATGAAAACAAAAGGTTTTTAATGTTCTCTAGATCTTCTTATATAGGAATGCATAGATACTCTGGAATTTGGACTGGAGACAATCATTCATGGTGGGATCACATTCTTTTAAATTTAAAGATGATGCCTTCCCTAAGCATGTGTGGATTATTATATTCTGGTGCAGATACGGGAGGATTTAGTGAAGATGCCAACTCTCAATTATTAATAAGATGGAATCAATTTAGCATGTTCACACCCCTTTACAGAAACCATGCAGCAAAGGGAACGAGAAGGCAAGAGCCATATGCCTTTGAGGAAGAAACTAAAGATATATTAAAAAATATGATTGAAATTAGATATAGTTTAATACCATATATCTATTCTGAATATATGAAAGCCATATTAAATAGGGATATGTATTTTATGCCTTTATCCTTTGTCTATGGAGATGCCATGTCAAAGAGGGTGGAGAATCAACTTTTACTAGGAGATTCCTTAATGGTGGCTCCTGTATATGAAGAAAATAGTTTAGGTAGATATGTATATTTACCAGAGGATATGCTTTTATGGAAGGCTAGAAGATATGATGAAAGAAGTTATGAAGTAATGAAAAAGGGCCATGCATACATAGATGTGCCTTTAGAAGAAGCACCAATATTTATTAGAAAAAATAAAATGCTAGTACTAGGAAATCCAGCTAAAAATGTAGATAGTATGGACAATTCTAGTGTACATGTAATAGCATTTGTGGAACATAGGGCCACATATACATTATATGATGATGATGGATTAACTAAAGAATTTAAAGAAGGAAAATATTCTGAGATAGAAATAGTTATAGAAAAGAAGGATGAGGATTTTGAAGTAACTATTGAAAACTTTGGTAATGAAGAGATTAAAACTATTAAGTTTGAAATTATAGATATGTCGGGAAATGTAATTGAGAAGACAGTTGAAGTATAGAAAAACTATGTCCAAGCAAAGTGTATCTAAACTTACTGCGGTCATATAAATGAAAAATGTTTTATAAGGTAAGTCACTATCAGACTACAGGGTGTGAATATTATATTTACGATAGAAGGTTCATAATTGTTTGCAGCATAGGATGTTCTGATGTTCCACCTTATAAAAATTTTTCATTCATATTTCCTTGTAAGTAGCTAGGCTTTATAGAGTTTGAAAATAGTATGTCTATATAGATGTTATAAGAAGATGTAGGTGGGTGATAGGATGAAAAGAAGTAGCGGAATTATAATGCATATAACATCATTACCAGGGAAATATGGTATAGGAACTTTTGGAAAGGAAGCTTTCGAATTTGTAGATTTCCTATGTAAGGCGGGGCAAAGTTATTGGCAGATACTACCTATAGGATGTACGGGATATGGAGACTCACCATATCAATCCTTTTCAGCCTTTGCAGGGAATCCATACTTTATAGACTTTGATTTACTGAAGGATGAGGGTCTATTAAAAGAAGACGATTATAAGGATATAGACTTTGGACAAGATGTGGAATCTGTAGATTATGAAAAGATATTTTTTAATAAAATGCCAATACTAAAAAAGGCCTATAAAAAGGGTTATGAAAAGTATAGTTTAGAAATAGAAAGATTTAAGGAAGAAAAGTTTTGGGCTAAGGATTTTGCCCTATATATGGCAGTTAAAGGAACCTTTGACTTGGTAGAGTGGCAAAAGTGGGATGAAGATATAAAGCTTAGAAAAGAAGATGCCTTAGAAAGATACGAAAAAGAATTAAAGGATGAAATAGATTATTGGATTTTTTTACAGGTAATATTCTTTGAACAATGGACAAAACTCAAGTCATATGCTAATGAAAAGGGATTAAAGATAATAGGTGATATTCCAATTTATGTGGCAGCAGATAGTGCTGATGCTTGGGCTAATAGTGAAGTATTTTTACTTGATGAAGAAAAAAATCCTATTAAGGTGGCAGGATGCCCTCCTGATGCATTCTCAGCTACGGGACAGCTTTGGGGAAATCCAATTTACAGATGGGAATATTTAGATGGGACAGGATATAAGTGGTGGATAGACAGGATGAAGGGAAGTATAGACCTTTATGATGTCATAAGGATAGATCACTTTAGAGGTTTTGAATCCTATTGGCAAGTTCCATATGGTGAGGATACGGCCATAAATGGAGAATGGGTAAAGGGTCCTGGAATGAAACTTTTTAATGCTATTCAACAGGAAATGGGACATATAGATGTAATAGCAGAAGATTTAGGTTATTTAACAGAGGAAGTTATAAAGTTTAGGGAAGATAGTGGCTATCCTGGAATGAAGGTATTACAATTTGCCTTTGACACCAGGGAGGAGAGTGATTATCTACCTCACAATTATGATAAAAATTGTATAGTATACACGGGTACTCATGATAATGACACTGTAGCAGGATGGCTTGAAAATGGAATAAAGGAAGATATAGAGTATTCTAAAAAATATTTAAAATTAAATAAAGATGAAGGGGAACATTGGGGATTTATTAGAGGTACTTGGAGTAGTGTAGGTAACCTGGCTATAGGACAAATGCAAGACTTCTTAGGTTTAGGAAGTAAATCCAGAATGAATATACCATCAACTATAGGTGGCAATTGGCAATGGAGAGTTAAAAAAGAAGACTTAACAAGGGATCTAGCTAAGAATATATACGATATGACTAAGTTGTATGGAAGGTAGGGACATTCATGTTAAACAAAGAAGCACTTAAGGATACTATGAAAAAAATTATTAAAATAGATTATGGAAAAACTCTAGAAAAGGCGAAGGATCATGAAAAGTATGTGGCCTTATCTAAGAGTATAATGGAGCAAATAGTAGATAGATGGATAGGTACAAAGGAAACTTATGAAGAAAGTAAAGAAGCCTATTATCTATCAGCAGAATTCCTAATGGGAAGGGCCCTAGGTAATAATCTAATAAACTTAGGTATTTACGAAGATGTAAAAGAATTATTAAATGAAATGAATATAGATATTAATAAAGTAGAAGAAATAGAAGAGGATGCAGGCCTTGGAAATGGTGGTCTTGGAAGATTGGCAGCTTGTTTTATGGATTCAGCGGCAACTTGTGATGTACCCCTAACAGGTTATGGAATAAGATATAGCCATGGTATTTTTAGACAAAAGATAGTAGATGGATTTCAAGTGGAAAAGGGAGACAACTGGTTAAAATATGGTGATCCATGGTCTATAAGAAGAGAAGAAAATACAGTTTTAGTTAGGTTTGCAGATCAAATAGTAAAAGCTATTCCCTACGATACTCCTGTAATTGGTTATGGAACTAATAATATTAATACTTTAAGATTATGGCAATGTGAGCCTTTAGTGGACTTTGATTTTGAATTGTTCAACGAACAGAAATATGATGAGGCTGTAAGAGGAAAAAATAAGGCACAAGATATTTCTAGAGTATTATATCCAAATGATTCTAATGATGATGGTAAAATACTTAGATTAAAGCAACAATATTTCTTTGTGTCAGCATCACTACAAGACCTTATTAGAAAACATAAGAGTCTAAATAGGGATTTACTAGATTTTGCTAAATACAACTCAGTTCAATTAAATGACACCCATCCAACGGTGGCCATACCTGAAATGATGAGGCTTCTAGTAGATGATGAAGAATTAAGTTGGGAAGATGCTTGGGAAGTAACGAGAAAGACCTTTGCTTATACTAACCATACTATCTTATCAGAAGCATTAGAAAAGTGGTGGAATGGATATTTTAAAAGAATACTACCTAGAATATATGAAATAATAGAAAAAATAGATGAAGAATTTATTAGAGAATTAAAGGCTAAGAATTATGAAAAAGAAAAAATCGCAGAGATGAGAATTGTACGTGATGACATGATCAGAATGGCACACTTAGCCATCCATGGTACTTATGCTACAAATGGAGTTGCACAACTTCATACGGATATATTAAAGGAAACAGAGTTAAATGACTGGTATAAACTATATCCAGAAAGATTCCAAAATAAAACTAATGGTATAACTCCTAGACGATGGATAAGGCTTTGCAACAAAGAATTATCATCCCTTATTACAGAACTTTTAGGAACTGAAGAGTGGGTTAAAAATTTAGATTTATTAAAAAATCTAGAAAAATATGCTAATGATGAAGAACTGTTAGAAAGATTTTTATCAATTAAAGATGAAAAGAAAAGGGAATTGGCTTCTTATATAAAGAAGAATGAAGGTATAGAAGTAGATGATAAGTCCATATTTGATATTCAAATAAAAAGACTTCATGAATATAAGAGACAATTATTAAAGGCCTTTTATATATTAGATCTATACTATAGATTAAAGGAAAATCCAACTATGGACATAAATCCAAGGACCTTCATATTTGGGGCGAAAGCAGCACCTGGATATTTTAGGGCAAAGGGAATTATAAAGTTCATAAATGAGATTGCTAATTTAGTTAACAATGATAAAGAAGTGAATGAAAAAATAAAAATAATATTTGTGCAAAACTATAGGGTATCTTACGCTGAAAAACTATTCCCAGCAGCAGATGTATCAGAGCAAATATCCACAGCTGGAAAGGAAGCTTCTGGAACAGGAAACATGAAATTCATGTTAAACGGTACTCCAACTTTAGGAACCTATGATGGAGCCAATGTGGAAATAGTGGCAGAGGCAGGAGAAGAAAATAACTTTATATTTGGACTTAGAGTAGAAGATATAAAAGAAATGAAGGATTCATATGATCCAAAGAAATACTATGAAGAGATACCAGCCCTTAGGAGAGTGGTAGATACTTTAATAGATGGAACTTTTAGTGACGGTGGCACTGGAATGTTTTATGAATTATATACGTCATTACTAGAAGGGGCTAGCTGGCATACAGCAGATAATTATTTTATATTTGCAGATTTTAATATGTATAAAGATGCACAAGATGAAGTAGATAATGCCTATAAGGATAGATTAGAATGGGCAAAAAAATGTTGGTTAAACATGGCTAATGCTGGAAAATTCAGTAGTGATAGGACTATACTTCAATATGCTAATGAAATTTGGAGTGTAGATCAAAATCCAATAAAATAAATTTGTTCTCACTTAATTCCTTTAAAAATGTGATTAGGATTTTATCCTAGTCACATTTTATTTTTACATATTAATGAACTTTAGGAAAAAAAGATTTATAATAGATATAAATGGTTAAAATTGAATATATAGGATTGTTTCAAAATAGCATCTAATGGAGGGGAATATGCATATGTACAAAGTGTATAATGAATCTATAACTGGATATGAAGAGAAACTAGAGGGAATAAAAAAAATTGTGGAAAAAACTGGAGATTCAAAAGATCCTGTAGATGAATTTTTTCATCATACGGCTAAGTTAATATTAGAATTAGTAGATTTTCATAAGGAACTTAATGAAGAATACTTCAAGGGTTCTATCGAAAACCTTAGAGAAGAGAATAATAGCTTATATAAGGAGTTAATAGGTGAAAACTATAATAAATCCTATTCAAATCCTACTTATGCAGTTAATAGACTAGGAGATGGATTGGGACAGGTCTTTTGTGGATTTTATGATAAATACTTAAACTATGTTGATTATATATTTAAAGGGAAATTATTTAAAATAAATGAGTTAAATGAGTTTTTCATGAAAGTTTATACTAGCCATGAAAATAAAGAATTAAATTACGAAAAGTTTAAATCTCTAATGGGTGAGCATGTAACAAGCACATTAGATCTTAATAATAATTTATTCTTTAAGGAAACTTATGATTTAGATTTTGATTTTTATACTAATATAGTGATGAAATCTGATTTAAATGATCTATCTTATTTATTTAAGTATGGAAAATATATAAGTGACAATGAAATTAATACGGCTAAGTTCTTAAATGGTTATGAACAAGATAAAATAGACACAGTAAGTGATAGTATTGTGAAGGCCTACATAAATGGCTTTATTAGAGATAATAAGGATATTACAAAGAGACACAATGTGAGAATAGTGGCTAATGTGGGGCAGGAAAGAATAACTAGGGAAATAATTAAAAAACTAAAGGACAATAACTTAAATGGATTTGTGGCAGAGGTTCAATCTACAGAGTACAATAAACAATTTGATTATGACCATAAGTTTGATAACTCTATTTATTTAAATAAGGAATATGAAAAATTATATATGGAAAGCCTTAAGAACCAAGCTAAGGAAAATGAAGAAAAATTAAGGGATTACTCTGGAATATTATTTATTGAAAGATTTGGAGAAGAACCATTTTCACCAAGTAGTAAAAAAGAGAGATTAAAATTATCAGAGAATCAATTAGGTTTATACCAAAACATGAGAAATGAACTCAGAAAAACTATAGAGGAATACATTCCAGAAAAGGAAAGAAGCTTTTGTATAGTTGCATTCCCAACTCCAGATATAGGACATAACTTTGAGGAAATATTTGAAGAAACAGTAAAAATTAATATGTTAGATAGTAATAAATATGAAAGAATTCAACAACATATAATAGATGCCCTAGACAAGGGTGAATTTGTCCATGTTAAGGGGAAAGACGGAAACGATACGGATATATATGTAAAAATGCATGAAATAAAGGATCCAGAAAAAGAGACTAACTTTGTAAACTGTGTAGCTGACGTTAATATTCCACTGGGTGAAGTATTTACCTCTCCAATTTTAAAGGATACTAATGGAGTACTACATGTGGAAGATATATATTTAGATGGATTTAGATATTATAACTTAAAGTTAAAGTTTGAAGATGGATACATAACTGAATATTCATGCACAAACTTCGAAAAGGAAGAAGAAAATAAGGAATACATAAAAGAAAATCTAATATTCCCACACAATACTCTACCACTAGGAGAGTTTGCCATAGGAACTAACACATTAGCCTATGTAATAGCTAAAAAATATGACATTATGGATAAGTTACCTATCCTAATAATAGAAAAGATGGGACCACATTTTGCCGTAGGTGACACATGCTTCTCCTGGGCAGAAGATATACCTGTTTATAATTTCTTAGATAAAAAGGAAATTATAGCAAGGGATAATGAAAAATCATTACTTAGAAAAACTAATATAAATGAAGCCTATACAAATTGTCATACGGACATAACCCTTCCTTATGAGTCATTAGATACTATAGTGGTTATAAGTAAGGAGAAGGAAGAAGTAGAGATTATAAGAGACGGAAGATTTGTACTTGAGGGAACAGAAGAATTAAATGAGCCATTTGAGGTATAATAGATAAGGGTTAAGGGAGGGAATCTCTTAACCTTTATCTATAGTGCAAAATAATCTAATCTAAGTTGTCGAAAAATTACACAAAATTTGTTAAAATTAAGAAGAGAAGATTAAGCGGGAGGGATTATTGTTGAGAGAAATTCATGTTGATGAAATTATTCAATCTGTAAAAGAAATGTGCATGAGTGCAAACTATAATTTAGGTAAAGATGTGATGGATGCATTTAATTGTGCTAGGGAAAAGGAAGAGTCACCTATAGGTAAGGGAATACTTGATAATTTAATTAAAAATGCTAATATAGCTAAAGATAATCAAGTACCCATGTGTCAGGATACGGGAATGGCAGTAGTGTTTGTGGAAGTTGGACAAGATGTACATATAACTGGTGGTTTAATTACAGATGCTATAAACGAAGGGGTTCGTAGAGGATATACAGAAGGGTACCTAAGAAAGTCTGTAGTCAAAGATCCCCTAATTAGAGAAAATACTAAGGACAATACACCTGCTGTAATCTATTATGATATGGTACCTGGAGATAAAGTGAAAATTACTGTGGCTCCAAAGGGATTTGGTAGTGAAAATATGAGTAAGACTAAAATGTTAAAGCCATCAGATGGAATGAAGGGTGTAATTGATTTTGTAGTAGATGCAGTGTCTCAAGCTGGTCCTAATCCCTGTCCACCTATAGTAGTAGGTGTTGGAATTGGAGGAACAATTGATAAGGCCTGTAACATGGCTAAAAGAGCATTACTTAGACCTATTGGAGAAGCAAGTAGCAAAGAACATATAAAAGAAATAGAAGAGATACTAATTGAAAAGATTAATAATTTAGGTATAGGACCACAGGGGTTAGGCGGTAGAACAACGGCCTTAACAGTAAATGTGGAAACCTTCCCTACTCACATAGCAGGATTACCTGTGGCTGTTAATATTAATTGTCATGCTTCAAGACATGAAGAAAGAGTTATATAGGGGGAGGGAATAATATGAGTATAAAGAAGATAACAACACCTTTAACAGAAGAAAAGCTTAAAGATATAAAGGCTGGAGATACTGTATATATTACAGGAACCATATATACGGGAAGAGATGCGGCCCATGGAAGATTAATAGAATCATTGAATAAAGGGGAAGAATTACCCTTTGATGTAAAAGACCAAATAATATATTATGTGGGACCTGCCCCTGCAAAACCAGGAGCAGTAATTGGTTCAGCTGGACCAACTACTAGTTATAGAATGGATGATTTAACAGTACCTTTGTTGAAACTAGGATTAAATGGTATGATAGGTAAGGGAAGTAGAAGTGACGAAGTAATAGAAGGTATGAAAGAGTATGGGGCTATTTATTTTGCTGCCATAGGAGGAGCTGGAGCACTAATTGCTGACTCTATTAAGGAAGTAGAAATTGTGGCGTATGAGGATTTAGGACCTGAAGCCATAAGAAAATTAAGAGTAGAGGATTTTCCAGTTATAGCTGTAATAGATAGTGAAGGAAACAATGTATATAAGACAGAAAGAGCAAAATACGAAAAGTAGGAGGAGTTAATAATGGCTGATTATAATAAATTAGCATTAGAAATCCATGAAGAAAAGAAGGGGAAAATAGCCGTAGTAAGTAAAGTAGAAGTTAAAAATAAGGATGATTTATCTACAGCATATACTCCAGGAGTAGCTGAGCCTTGTAGAGAAATACATAAAAATAAAGATGACGTGTATAGATATACATCAAAGGGAAATTTAGTAGCTGTAGTTAGTGATGGAAGTGCCGTATTAGGTTTAGGCGATATTGGAGCTAGTGCATCTATTCCAGTAATGGAAGGGAAGGCTGTATTGTTTAAGGCTTTCGGAGATGTGGATGCATTTCCTATTTGTTTAGATACTCAAGATGTGGATGAGATAGTGAGAACTGTAAAACTTATGGAACCTGTATTTGGGGGAGTAAATTTAGAGGATATAGCAGCACCAAGATGTTTTGAAATAGAATCTAAATTAAAGGAAATATTAGATATTCCAGTGTTTCATGACGATCAACATGGTACAGCCATAGTAGTGGCAGCAGGAGTGATAAATGCATTAAAGTTAGTAGATAAGAAAATTGAAGATATAGAGGCCGTTGTAAATGGAGCCGGTTCTGCTGGTATTGCCATAACTAAACTCTTATTAAACATGGGAATTAAAAACGTAGTAATGAGTGATATTAATGGAGCTATAACACTAGATAGCCCTGATATAAACTGGGCTCAAAAGGAAATGGCTAAGATAACTAATAAAAATAATGAAAAGGGAAAATTAGGAGATATAATGGTAGGAAAGGATTTATTCATAGGAGTTTCTGCACCTAATATTGTAACTAAGGAAATGGTAAGTTCTATGAATGAAAAGTCAATTATATTTGCCATGGCTAATCCAGTACCAGAAATTATGCCTGATTTAGCTAAAGAGGCAGGAGCTTACATTATGGGAACTGGAAGAAGTGATTTCCCTAACCAGGTAAATAATGTATTAGCATTCCCAGGAGTATTTAGAGGAGCCTTAGATGTGAAGGCAAGTGACATAAATGAAGAAATGAAAATAGCTGCAGCCTATGCAGTGGCTAATACGGTGAAAGAAGAAGAATTAAGTACAGATCATATATTACCAAAGGCATTTGATAAAACCGTTGCAGATAATGTGGCAGAAGCTGTTAAAAAAGCTGCTAGAGAATCGGGTGTAGCAAGAATATAATCTATAAAAACAAGCTCTAAATTGAATTTTAAAATATCAATTTAGAGCTTATTTTTATATAAATTATAGTGGTTATTTTATTCGGAAGGACAATATCTTCGTTTAAGATAGGATGCTTTACTCTGACTTATTTTTAGTGCTTCTGATACTTTTCGAGTAGTTTTAAATCGCTTAAAAGCTTTAATAACTAAATCTTTCTCAAAGCTCTCCTTAGCAGAAGCATAAGATTCAGGAAAATACCTATTATCCGACTCTAACTTTCTAAAAAATACTTTTGGGAGATCGTTAATTTCAATAGTAGGTTTAATTGATGTTACAACTAATCGCTCAACTGCATTCATGAGCTGTCTCACATTCCCAGGCCAATGATATCTAATGAAAAAATTCATACATTCTTTTGATATACTGCAAGTACGCTCATACTTTTTATTAAATTTATTTATAAAATAATTGCTTAATGCTATAATATCATCTGGTCTTTCCCTTAAGGGTGGTATATCAATTTCAACAACATTTAGTCTATAATACAAATCTTCTCTGAACTGCTTCTGTTCTATAAGTTCTAGCAAGTCACGGTTAGTGGCAGTTATTATTCTTATATCAACACTTTTTATTTCCTTGCTTCCTATAGGGATAAATTGTTTATCTTGAATTACATGTAAAAGCTTTGCTTGAAGTCTTGGAGAAAGTTCTCCGATTTCATCTAAGAATAATGTGCCTTTATCTGCCAATTCTAATAGTCCTACTTTTCCACCATAATCCGCTCCAGTAAAGGCTCCCTTAGAATAACCGAACAATTCTGACTCAAGCAAATCTTCAGGTATTGCAGCACAATTTAAGGTTAGGATTGATTTATCACAGCGCTTACTCATACTATGTATATACTTTGCAAGGATTCCTTTGCCTGCCCCCGATTCACCTAGAATCATTATTGTAGAATCAACCTTAGAAACTCTATTTGTGAAGCTAATCAATTCTTTCATACTATCACTTTTGTGAATGATTTTATCTGATACTATTTCAATTTCATCACGTTCTAATTTCTTTGATTTTTTTTTCCTAAGATTATCTTGATTTTTTTCAAATTCATTTCTTATTAAGGCTATGTCAGGGAGAGTATCTCTTACACTCATAACTACAAATTCGATATTCTCATCATCATCAAATACAGGTACTGCTGTTGTAATTAGTGTTTGTCCAAGATAGGATTTCTGTTCAATAGTCATTCTTCTTTTTTTCTTATAAACCATAGGTAATACGGAAGGATACCAATTTTCATCATCCTCTAATTCATAAAAGTTTTTCCCAATAATGGCTTCTGCTTTCATGCCGTAATGCCTTTCACATGCTCTGTTCACATAAACTACATCATAGTTATTATCATAAACAAAAATTTCGTCGTAGGCATTATCTAATATCTTTTTTAGCTTTTCAGGAGAAATTAAACTTTTTACTTCTTCCTTATTATTTCCACTAAATTGTTTATCCATTTCTAACCTCACATTAGATATTTTTTTATTATTAAACTGTTATACTATTTCTAGCTATAATATTTTTTTAAATACTATAATTGAATTTAACATAAATTATAACATAGGTTTTTTAAGCACAATAAATTCTCTAATTTTTTTAATAATCTTAGTATATACTACGTGAATATAATTTCAAAATCTCTGGAAAGTAGCATGCAAATATAAAATTTCTGCATATAAAACCTATTTATAGCCTATCTAATTTTAAAAAAATTATGCCATATAAAGTGTAAAAAAAGCCTGATATCTTGTTGACATCAGGCTTTAGAAATTAAACCTGCTCTTTTTTTATAGATAGAGAATCAAAATCTTTCGCCATCCACTTCATCCAACCAATAATCATAACAATCATAATTACAAGAATTGGAATACCTGTAATAATAGCAGCAGTTTTTATAGTATTAAGATTTGCTCCGATAAAAATCAATGTTAGTGGAACAAGAGCTAATGCAACACACCAGAATAATCTATGCATAGGATGAGGTTCTTCATTTTCCTTAAGCCCAGGTGTTGCCGTTGATGCCATTGTAAAGGCAGCTCCATCTAAAGTTGTTGCAAGGAATAATACGGAAACAATGCAGAATATTAACATGAAGATTCCACTAAAAGGTAAAGTCCTTAATACTTCTATGATTGCAACTGTATCATTTCCTTCACCTAGCATCTTAACCATATCAACGATTCCCCTTAATTGACGATCAAGGGATAAACTAGATATTACACCAAAGAAGAAGAAACAACCAGCACTTCCGCTAATTATGGTATTCGTTACAACTGAACGTAAAGTTCTTCCCTTTGAAACCTTTGCTATGAATATTCCTGTAAATGGCGCGTAAGTGATCCAGTATAACCAGTAGAAGATAGTCCAAGACTGTGGAAATCCTGTTTTTCCTATTGGATCTGTATACAGACTCATTTGTACAAAGTTTTGAAGCATTAAACCTAAGGCATTTGTTGTATTAGCAATTATAAATAACCCTGGTCCAAGTATTACAATTCCTACACAAAACCCTATGGCAAGCTTAGTATTCATATTGGATATCATAGCCATTCCCTTTTGTATTCCAATATATGAACTTAAGGAGTAAACTACAGATATTATTAAAATAAGCACTATATTCATCATGAATGAAGGTGTAATTCCTAGTACAGCTGAAAGAACCTGAGAAACCAACGGAACTGATACTCCTAATGTAATACTTAATCCGCCAAAACATATAAAAATAAACATAACATCTAAAATTCTACCTATAATTCCATTTTGCTTAATACCAGTAATTTCACTTATTATAGAACTAAGACTTAATCCTTTGTTTTTGCGCACATGAAAATGATAGCACATTGGTAAACCCACTAAAGCATATAATGTCCAGGCACTAAATCCCCAATGGAACATGTTATATGGAAGGGCCATTTCAAAGGCTCTTTGTGTATTTGCTTCAATACCTAAACCGGGAGTACCAATATAATATGCCCATTCAATGAATGCCCAGTATATGGTAGCAGAACCAAGGCCACAACTAATCATCATAGAAACCCATTTAAATGTGGAATACTCTGGTTCACTATCGCCAAAACGAATATTTCCATACTTACTAATGGCAACATATACTAATAATATGAAACCAAAGAATGTGAACAATAATGTGGCTGATCCGAACCAATTTGTCATCTTACCAAAAATAACGTTTGCCACAGCTTGTGATTCATCTGGTTTAAAATACAATAAGCCTACTATAGCTAATACAACACTAAGACTGATTGAGATTAATAGTTTATCAATTTTTTTCATCCTAAATCCTCCTTATTTACATTTATCTAATTTGATACCTAAATAATGTTCAAGTCGTATATCCTTTTGAATAAGACTACAATAAGAATATCCAATATCTTCTATACTAGTTTTCTTTCCATTAGCCACTTCAATTACTTCATCAAAAATTCTTTTTCCAATTTCATCAGATGATTTTAAACCTTTCATTATGTCTGTTGCATCAATATCTATATCTTCATTTATTAAATCTTCATTTCCGCTTACACGTATAACTGGTACTAGAGGATTATTAAATCCAGCTCCACCGCTAGTCCATAATATAATTTGAGCACCTACTGCTGCAAAGTGCATTGCAGATCCACCACAAAGCATTGTTGCTTCTGACAAATACATTCCAGGCTTTGTAGGCTTCTCATATCCCATCTGATTAAACTGAAGAATTCCTTGAATTGGTTTTGAACCTGTTTTATGAAGGGCACCAAGTGATTTTTCTTCAATTGTTGTAAGTCCACCAACACTGTTACCAACACTCATAGTTTCAAGGTCTGCTCCTGGTACGCTCCATCTTTTTTCTTCATCTGCAATTAGCTTCCTAATCTTCTGAGCAACGTCATCATTAACCGCCCTATTACATAAGGCGTCTTCACATCCGATAAGTTCAAATAACTCACCAGATACAGCTGTTGCTCCTGCATCTACTAATAGATCAACTGATTTTCCCACACTTGGATTAGATGCAATACCTGAACTGGTATCAGAGCCACCACATTTAACACCAACGATTAGTTTTGAAATATCCACAGGTTCACGTTTAAAAGTATTAGCATACTCTTCAATTTCTTTTGCCAACTCAATTCCTTTATTAATTGTGTTTCTTGTTCCAGTGTTTTTAATGCAAGTTAAAGTTTTAGCTAACTTACCTGCATTGTTTATGGGACCTGCTACTAAATTAGGGTCTATACTTCCACATCCCATAGCTAATACTAATGCCCCTGCAACATTTGGGTTGCATCCAGCATTAATCATATTGCTTAAGGTTTCTTCATTTCCTCCAAGCATACAAGTATAATAATTTGTAACCACTACAGAGTTATCTATTTTTTCAGAAATTTTTCTTGCAATACCCTCACAACATTCATCTACTGCAATAATTAAAATTAGATTTCTAACACCTACGCTGCCATCTGGTCTTAAATATCCATTAAGTTTCATATTTGTCTCTCCTTCACTTATCACATACTAAAAAAATTAATCTACTTTAATTCCCATTTGTTTTATAATTTCTTTTTTTGCCATTGCTGGTATGTCAACTCTTTGACTTTCCACATTATGAACATGAACTAATTTTCCCTTTGAAATTTCTTTTGTTGTTATACCAATAGAAAATCCACATTTTATTATTTCATCACTATCTTTAATATGGACAAGTGCTATTTTGTTACCAAAGGGAATTGATTCAAGTGCTTCAATTTCTCCTAAATTCTCATTCTTATCAGAAATTATTTGTACTTTCTCACTAGAATTAATACTTTCTAATGCGGTTGCCACATTATCATTACTAGATTTTTTTATAACTTTTTTCAATCATAATACCTCCTATTTAATAGATTTTGTATTTAAAGTAGACTATGAGTGCTACATGTTATATATAGTAGCAATATATATGCCATCTTAATTTTTTGTTGAAATTACTGCATTCTTCTAAATTTTGATCAATTTTTAAAACTAAAATTGAGTGATTTTTTACTCAAATTAGTAATTTTTCACTCAAGTTTTTATAAAAAGAGGCTACTATTAAGAGTTTAGTGAAAAGAGCCCTTTGCAGAAATTACGTAAACATAAAGACAGAATAATCACATATTACTGCAACGAACACTGATTTTTAGTCAATAGTTGGATAGATATAATTTAGTAGTTGCTAAAGATAATATATTGAAAACAATTAATGAAATGGTAAGTTTCATGGGTTAATAATATTTGCAATGACCAATTCGGTACTGAAAATTATGCTAAATTTAGCTAAGAGGCATGCATTTACATTGTGAAAATGCATAAATATACAGAAAATATTGAATTTACTTTATTTTCAACTATACTACTTTAGTATGATAAAATGAAAGAGAAGTGAAGTGGATGCAAGGAAATTGCTTTATATGAATAAAGTGGTACTACTGTAAGTTGTTTGAATATATATCTAAGTATTTGACAAAATATGCATTAGATATTATGATGGATATAGAGTTAGAAAAGTCTGAAAAAAGAATTAGTAAATCAGAAAAAGTGGCATCGTGTGATTGTGAAAACCTTTTACCTAGAAAAAAATGCAAAGAATATTTGTAAGAGGTGGCAAAATTGAGAATGTTAATTCTATAATAAGAATCACAAAAGCCCTTGTATGACAAAGAAAATATTAAGCATTGAAATCAACCTGTCAATAAGAACATTGAATGAATTTTGTTGGCAGTATGATAAAAAGAATAAGGGGGAGAATTTTATGTTGACAAATCCAGTTGTAATATCAGTATTTGTAATGACCATATTATGTCTAATGAAAATGAATGTAATTCTATCCCTAATAATCTCTGGTCTTATAGGAGGATTATTAGCGGGCATACCATTATCTGAAGTAATGAGTATTTTAATTGGTGGTATGGGTGGTAATGCAGAAACTGCTTTAAGTTATATACTACTAGGAGCACTAGCAGTGGCAGTAAATAAAACTGGTTTAGCTACGATTTTATCTAAAAAGATAGCTTCAGCAATTTCTGGAAGAGGAAAAATATTAGTTTTTATAATTGCCTTTATAAGTTGTTTTTCTCAAAACGTAATACCTGTTCATATTGCATTTATTCCAATATTAATACCTCCACTATTAGGAGTAATGAATAAATTAAAAATAGATAGAAGAGCAGTTGCATGTGCTTTAACATTTGGACTTAAAACTCCATATATTGCTCTACCTATTGGATTTGGACTAATATTCCACGGAATAATCGCTGATGAAATGACTAACAATGGAATGGCAATTGCAAAAACAGCCGTATGGAAAGGTATGTGGATGCCAGGTCTTGGAATGTTAGTAGGTTTATTAATAGCCGTACTTATAACTTATAGAAAGCCTAGAACATATGAAGACATAAGTGCTGCTGATGAAGCGGCAGCTACTATGGAAAAGGAAATTGTATTTGGAAAGAATCATTTTGTAGCATTAATAGGAGCTGTAGCTGCATTAGTGATACAGCTTACTATAGGATCATTACCTCTTGGAGCTTTAGTAGGACTAGTAATTATGATTGCTGGTGGAGCTATTAAATGGTCTGAGATGGATGATATGATGAGCGGCGGTATAAAAATGATGGGTTTCATAGCCTTTGTTATGTTAGTAGCAGCAGGTTATGGTAGTGTCATAAGAGAAACAGGTGGTGTAGATAGTCTAGTAACTTCAACTGCTAGTATTATTGGTGGAAGTAAGTTATTAGGTGCAGTAGTAATGATTTTAATCGGTTTATTCATTACTATGGGAATAGGTACTTCATTTGGAACTATTCCAATTATAGCAACTATTTATGTACCTCTTTGTTTAAAATTAAACTTTAGCCCTCTTGCTACAGCTATACTAATAGGTACAGCAGCTGCATTAGGAGATGCAGGTTCACCAGCATCAGATAGTACATTAGGACCTACATCAGGATTAAGTGTAGATGGACAACATGATCATATTTGGGATACGTGTGTTCCAACTTTCCTTCACTTTAATATTCCACTTGTAATATTTGGTGTTATAGGAGCTCTTATGTTATAAAAAATATAGTTTATTATAAAAAGTAATTACCTCTTGGGGTAATTACTTTTTTTAGTTTAGGAAATTTTAAAATTGACTCTTAGAATTAATATGATACAATATAGCTGATATTTTCAAAAGGAGGGGTAAGAATGTTTGATACACATGTACATACTAGCATATCTGATGATTGCAAGATGCCCATAGAAGATGCTATAAAAAGAGCTAAAGGATTAGGTATAGGAATGGTTGTAACAGATCATATGGATATAAATTATCCAAAAGATAATTTATTTGTGTTTGATGTGGATGATTTTTTTAATAGATATGAAAAATATAGAAGTGATAAAGTTTTATTGGGAATAGAAATGGGTTTGAGACCTGATGCCATAGACGAAAATAGAAATTTAGAAAAGAATTATGATTTCGATTATGTACTAGGCTCTATTCATGTGGTAAATAGTGTGGATATATATGAAGAAAGATTTTATTTAGAAAAAAGTAAAAAGGAAGCTTATGTAGAATACTTTAAAGCCATGTTAGATGGAGTTAGGGAAAATGAGTTCATAGATAGTCTAGCCCATATAGATTATATAGGAAGATATGCAAAGTATGATGATACGGAAATATATTATGATGACTATAGGGAAGTAATAGATGAAATATTAAGAGAAGTGGCAATGAGGGAGAAATCTTTAGAAATAAATACGAGAAGACTTGGAAATAGAAGTACTTTAAATGAGTTATTTAATACTTATAAAAGATTCTATGAACTAGGTGGAAAAACTGTAACTATAGGCTCTGATGGACACACTACAGAAAGTATAGGTGTTAATTTTAAAGAGGCAATGGAATTGGCTAGTAGTTGTAATTTAAGACCCGTTTATTATAAAAGAAGAAAATGTGAATATATATAGATAAAAAAATATAAAAAAACACTTGACAGTTAACTCGTTTAACTGTTATTCTTTTCTATATCCACTTTAACGCTTTATCATAATAAAGTAAAAATAAAAAGAATAATGAAAGGAAATTATAGATATGAGGGTGACCACAGATGGAGTTAGGGATGTCTTATTCTCTGAGGCTAAGGAAAAAAAGAGAATAGAATCTACCATAAGAAATGTTTTTAAGAACAGGAGCTATGATGAGATCATATCTCCCACATTAGAATTTTATAATTTATTTAATCAAGGAGCTTGGCCTATAAATGAAGAGGTCATGTATAAGCTACTAGATAGGAAGGGAAATATATTGGTTTTAAGACCGGATATGACCCTTCCTATTGCGCGAATAATATCTTCAAGAATGAAGAGTATAATCACTCCTACAAAGGTTTTTTATACTTGTAATGTTTATAGGATCAATGAAAGCCTAAAGGGTAAATTAAATGAATTTACCCAAGGGGGAATTGAAATAATAGGTTCTTCAAGTATAAAGGCAGATGTGGAAGTAATAGTAACATCCATAAATGCACTGAAGGAACTTGGATTTAGTGAATTTAAAATAGAAATAGGTCATAGTGGCTTTTATAGGGCCATAACTAGAAAATTAAATCTTAATAAGGAAAAGGAAAAAGAGTTAAAGGAACTTGTGGAGAATAAAAATTCTTTAGGAATTAAGAACTTTTTGAAAGATATTCATATGAATCTTGGAGATAAACACGTAAATTTACTGACTAAGCTTCCTAATCTATTTGGGAACATGGATATTATAGATGAAGTGGAAAGTCTAATTGAGGATAAAGATGGAAAGGATGCATTAGAAGAAATTAAAAATATTTATGGTCTTGTAGATTCATTAGGATTATCTAAATACTTATCCATAGATTTAGGTATGATACAGGATATAAGTTATTATACAGGCCTTGTGTTAAAGGGGTATGTTAATAATTCAGGTGAAATAGTTTTAAGTGGTGGAAGATATGATAAACTATTTGAAACCTTTGGAGAAAAAATTCCAGCAACGGGTATGGCTATAAATATAGATTCATTAGTGAAATTGGTAGATGTGGAAAATAAGGTTAAAAAGAAGAAAATATTAATTTGGTACGAAAGTGATTTTATAAAGGAAGGGAATTATCTTTATGAGGAGTTAGGGGATACTTATAAAGTAGAATTGTGCCTATTAGATTCTAAAGAGGATTGTATTAAATATTTTAAAGAGAAATCATATGATTATTTAATAGAAATTGGCTCATTAGATAAAGTATATATAAGAGAAAATAAAGAAACTACAGAAATTAATTATGATAAAGTAAGAAACTTTTTTGAGGGGGAGTAAAGTTGGCTGTAGTACGTGTGGCTTTAACTAAGGGAAGGCTTGAGAAGGAAAGCATTAAGATATTTAAAAGTATTGGTATAAATTCAAAGGAACTGGAAAATAAGGGTAGAAAAATAATTTTTAAAAGTGATGATAATACATTAGAGTTCATACTAGTAAAGGCTAAAGATGTACTTACTTATGTGGAACATGGGGCAGCAGATATGGGAATAGTAGGGAAAGATACTATATTAGAGGAAACACGAGATTTTTATGAAGTGTTAGATTTAAAAGTAGGGAAATGTAGATTTGCCTTAGCATCTACACCAGAATTTAAATTAGATGGTTCTTATAGACGAAAAAAGATAGCTACAAAATATCCTAATGTGGCTAGGAAGTATTTTGTAGATAGAGGAGAAGATGTGGAAATAATTCGTATAGAAGGATCTGTGGAAATAGCTCCCATACTGGGATTGACAGATGCCGTTGTAGATATAGTGGAAACGGGTAGAACCTTAAAGGAAAACGGATTAATAATAGTAGATGAAATATGTGATGTAAGTGCCAGGATGATAGTTAATAAGGCCAGTATGAAAATGAAAAAGGAGCACATATCTTCTATTATTAGAAGACTGGAAGACTACTTAAATAATTATGGAGAGGAGGCCCTAGCGTGAAGATATTAAAAACAGAAATTGAAATAGAAAAATATATGAACAGTTTGAAGAAGAGAGATAATGAAGTACAAGAACATGTACTTCAGGATGTAGATAAAATATTAATGGATGTGAAAAATAAGGGAGATGCGGCCCTTTTAGAATACACTTATAAGTTTGATAGGGTATTGTTAAATGATTTGAAAGTACCTAGAGAGGAAATGGAAAGGGCCTATGAAAAAGCAGATAAATCCTATATAGATGCATTAAAAATTAGCATAGAAAACATTAAGGACTTTCATCAAAAGCAACTTAGAAATTCATGGATTGATAATGGAAAAACGGGAATCATATTAGGTCAGCAAATTAGACCCTTAAAAAGAGTTGGAGTATATGTACCTGGTGGAAAGGCAGCCTATCCATCCTCCGTACTAATGAATGTAATACCCGCAAAGGTAGCAGGTGTAGAAGAGGTCATTATGGTAACACCACCAGATAGGGACGGTGAAGTTAACGAAGCTGTACTCGTAGCCGCCTATATGGCAGGGGTAGATCACATATACAAAATAGGTGGAGTTCAGGCAGTAGGAGCCTTAGCCTATGGGACAGAATCTATTGAGAAGGTAGATAAGATAGTAGGTCCTGGAAATATTTATGTGGCGTTAGCTAAAAAGCAAGTATTCGGAGATGTGGACATAGATATGATAGCAGGTCCTAGTGAAATATTAGTTATAGGAGATGAAAGTGCAAATGAAAAGTTTGTAAGTGCCGATTTAATATCTCAAGCAGAGCATGATGAATTGGCATCATCCATATTAGTAACTACTAGTGATGAGTTAGCTAAAAAGGTCCAAGTAGAATTAAAGAGACAGATTGAAGAAAGAAATAGAAAAGAGATTATAGAAAAATCTCTAAATGATTATGGCGTAATAATTGTAGTGGAAAATATGGAAAAAGCCATAGAGGTAGCTAATAAAATAGGTCCAGAACATTTAGAGTTAATGGTAAAAGATCCCTTTGTATATTTGGGACAAATTAAAAATGCAGGTTCAGTATTTTTAGGGGCCTATTCACCAGAGCCCTTAGGTGATTATATGGCAGGTCCAAATCACGTACTACCTACAAATGGAACGGCAAGATTTTTCTCTCCACTAGGTGTAGACGATTTTATAAAGAAATCTAGTTATATATATTATTCAAAGGAAGCTCTTGAGAGTATTGGGGAAAACATCATTAATTTTGCCAATGTAGAGGGATTAGATGGACACGGAAATTCTATTAAAGTGAGGTTGGAAGAATGAGTAAGTTTGGAAGGGAAGACTTAAAAAATTTAAAGCCCTATGAAGTGGGAAAAGAAAAATATGAAATAAAGTTAGATTCCAATGAGAACTTCTTAGAATATGAAGAGAAAATAAAAGATGAAATGGCACAGGTTATAAAAAATGTAAGTTTAAATAGATATCCAGATGGTTCTTGTGAAGACCTATGCAGGTTATATGGAGAGTATATAGGTGTAGATGAAGCTAATATAGTGGCTGGAAATGGTTCTGATGAACTTATCCAAGTTATTATTAATGCCTTTTTAAATAGGGGAGATACGTTAGGAACGGTTTTTCCTGACTTCTCCATGTACAAGGTCTATTCTCAATTATTAAGTGTAAACTTTAAGGAAATATATGACTATACAGTGGATGAAATATATGTGGATTCAATTATAGAAAAAATAAATGATTCTAAATGTGACATGTTTATTTTATCCAATCCTAACAATCCAACAGGGAAGATAATTGCCCAGAATGACATAATAAGATTACTAAATAGCGTAGATTGTCTAGTAGTTATAGATGAAGCTTATATGGAATTTGCAGGTGAATCTGTGGTGGATTTGGTTAATGAATTTGAGAATCTAATAGTACTAAGAACTTGTTCTAAGGCTCTAGGTTTAGCATTTTTAAGATTAGGATTTTGTATGTGTAACAAAGGGTTAAAAAGTGAAATTTTAAAGGCAAAGTCTCCCTTTAATGTGAGTGGATTAAGTGGAGAATTGGGAAAAGTGGTTTTTAAAAATAGGGAAGTAATATATGAAAATATAGGTAGAGTTTTAAGGGAAAGGGATAAAGTATATGAAAAATTAAAGGATAATCCAAAGATAAAGTCTACAAAACCTAATGGAAACTTCATATTTATTAAAAGTGATTGTGCAGATTATATATATGAAAAACTTTTAGATAAGGGCATTAAGGTTCGCAATTTTAGTGGGAAATTGAAGGATTATTTTAGGATAACAATAGGTAGTGAGGAAGAGAATGAAAGGCTTTTAGAGGAAATTTTGAAAATTTAGGAATGAAGTTATATTTAAGTGGTGTTTAAGCTAAATGTATAGACACCTACTTCAGTTCAATAAATCAAAACGTTTCAAAGTCAAGTCACTATCAGACTAAATAGTGTGAATTTAATATATAGGGTAGAAGGTTCACAATTGTTTACATCGGAAGATGTTCTGATGTTCCGCCTTATGAAAAATTTTTGATTCATTTCACTTCGTAGGTGAGCAGAGTTTATTGAGTTATGAAGGAGTATATCTATAGAAAAACTTTTCTAAACTAAAGGTGTGTGAATCCTAGTAGGTAGCTAGAGTTTTGAAGTGGTAAGGAGAGATTGAGATGAGTAGGATTGGCAGGTTAGAGAGAAAGACGGAAGAAACTCAGATAAGTGTGGAGATAAATTTAGATGGGAGTGGGAAGTATTCGGTTGATACGGGGGTAGGATTTTTAGATCATATGCTGGAGTTGTTTGCTAAGCATGGGAGATTTAATTTAAATGTGAAGGCCGCAGGGGATTTAAATGTGGATTGTCATCATACAGTGGAAGATGTGGGAATTGTGCTAGGTTGTGCTATTAATGAAGGGTTGAAGGAAAATATGAAGTTAAGACGATATGCCACTACCTATACGCCTATGGATGAGACTTTATCCTTTGTTTCCTTAGATGTGAGTGGAAGACCCTATTTAGTATTTAATGGTGAATTTACTGTGGAAAGGCTTGGAGATTTGGATACGGAAATGATAGAAGAGTTTTTTAGAAGTTTAGTATATAACAGTAAAATAACGGCCCACTTAAATATATTATATGGGAAAAATAATCACCACAAGGTAGAAAGTTTGTTCAAAGGATTTGGAAGAGCCTTGAAAGAGGCAGTAACTATAGAAGATACTCTTCTTTCTACTAAGGGCTCAATTGAAATTTAAGGGGTGAAAATATGATCAGTGTAATAGATTATGGAATGGGGAACTTGCAAAGTGTATCAAATGCTCTAAATTACTTAGATATTCCCTTTATGATAACTAATAATAAAGAAGAAATAAAAAAATCCAAGGCCATATTAATTCCAGGCGTAGGGGCCTTTTATGATGCCATGAAAAATATGAGGGACATGGGTCTTGATAAGCTCATCAAGAAAGAAAGTACTAAAAAACCAATATTAGGAATTTGTTTGGGAATGCAAATATTATTTGAAAAGGGAGAAGAGGTAAAAGAAATAGAAGGTTTAGGTTTAATAGAGGGGACGGTAAAGAAAATGGAAGTAGATTATAAGGTGCCCCATATAGGTTGGAATAATATAAAAATAAATAATAAAAGTGACATATTAAAGGATATAGATGAGGATTATGTTTATTTTGTTCACTCCTATTATGCAGAGACACTAGTCGAGGTGGTAGATGCCTATTGTGAATATGGAATAAATATACCAGCCATAGTAAGTAAGGGAAACATATATGGTATGCAATTTCACCCTGAAAAAAGTGGAGTAGTGGGTATGAGATTACTAAAGAATTTCTGGGAGGTTGTAAAATGATCATATTTCCAGCTATAGATATAAAGGAAGGAAAGTGTGTAAGATTGTATCAAGGGGACTTTAATAGGGTGGAAGTTATGGGAAATGACCCATTAAAAGTTGCTAAAGAGTTTGAAATTTTAGGGGCAGAATTTTTACATATGGTAGATTTAGATGGAGCTCTAAAGGGTGAATCAGTAAATTTAGAGGTGATTGCAACCATAGTTGAAAGTATAAATATTCCCGTCCAAATAGGTGGGGGAATTAGGACTATGGATAAGGTGGAAAAATTAATAAATATGGGAGTTGCTCGTGTCATATTAGGAACTAGTGCCATTAAAGACAAGGACTTTTTAATAGAAGTGGTAGAGAAATATGGAGATAGGGTAGCCGTTGGGATAGATGCTAAAAATGGCTATGTGGCAGTGGATGGATGGACTGATGTGAGTTCTATAGATTATATAGACTTTTCTAAGGAGATGGAGAAGATAGGAGTTAAGACTATCATATTCACAGACATTAGTAAGGATGGCACATTACAGGGGCCTAATGTGGAACAACTAGTTAAATTAAAGGAAAATATCAATATGGATATAGTAGCATCAGGAGGAATAAGTTCTTTGGATGATTTAAAGACTTTGAGAGAAAAGGATTTTTGTGGTGCTATAGTAGGTAAGGCTATATATAAGGGGAATGTAAAGTTGGATGAGGCTATTTTGATTAGTAAATAAATTGTTCTAAATTGAGGTATGTGAACTTACTTCGGTCATATAAATAAAAACGTTTAGAAGGTAAGTCACTATCAGACTATAGGATGTGAATATTATACTTACGGTAGAAGGTTCATAATTGTTTGCAGCAGAGGATGCTCTGATGCTCCACCTTCTAAAAATTTTTTATTCATATTCCCTTGTAAGTGATGGAGTTTGTATATGATGAATTGATTAAAAGATTGAAAAGAGTTATGAGAATGGAGAGGTGATGTAGGTGCTTACTAAGAGAATAATCCCCTGCTTGGATGTGAAGATGGGAAGAGTGGTTAAGGGGGTAAACTTTGTAGGGTTACAGGATGTGGGAGATCCTGTTGAGATTGCTAAGGTGTATAATATGCATAAGGCAGATGAAATTGTGTTTTTAGATATAACTGCATCTCAAGAAGGTAGAAATATTATGTTAGATGTGGTGAAAAATACAGCTAAGGAGGTATTTATTCCATTAACTGTAGGTGGTGGAATAAATACTGTGGAGGATATAAAAAATACCTTAAGGGCTGGTGCTGATAAGGTGTCTATAAATTCTAGTGCTGTTAAAAATCCTAAGTTGATAACAGAGGGTGCTAAAATATTTGGAAGTCAATGTATAGTAGTGGCTATAGATGGAAAAAAGAGAGAAGATAATATGGGTTGGAACGTATATGTAAAAGGTGGAAGTGTAGATACTGGCATGGATTTAGTTCAGTGGGCTAAGGAAGTAGAATCCCTTGGGGCTGGAGAAATACTTTTAACTAGTATGGATGGAGATGGAACAAAAAGTGGCTTTGACATAGAACTGACTAAGGCTGTCTGTGAAGCAGTTAATATACCTGTGATAGCTTCTGGGGGATGTGGTAAAATAGAAGATTTTTATGAAGTGTTTGACTCATGTAATGTGGATGCAGCTTTAGCAGCTTCTATTTTTCATTATAGGGAATCTACTGTAAAAAAAGTTAAAGAATATTTAGGTGAAAAAAATATTCCTGTAAGGTTGTGATTAATATGAGCGAATATAATATAGATTTTTCAAAGGGGTTAGTTCCTACTATTATACAAGATTATGAAAGTGGTAAGGTTTTAATGTTAGCTTACATGAATGAAGAATCTTTTAGGAGGACCATGGATACTAAGAAAACTTGGTTTTATAGTAGGTCTAGACAAAAGCTATGGAACAAGGGAGAATCATCTGGACATTTTCAACATGTGAAAGAAGTTTATATTGATTGTGATAGGGATACTATTTTAATAGGGGTAAAGCAAGATGGAGTAGCTTGCCATACAGGGGCAGAATCTTGTTTTTATACTAAAATATTAGGGTGATTATATGGAGAATAATATACTTAAAGGTCTATATGAGACCATAGAAAATAGAAGGGATAATCCTAAAGAGGGTTCATATACTTCCTATTTGTTTGAAAAGGGAATAGACAAAATACTAAAAAAAGTTGGAGAAGAATGTACAGAAACCATAATAGAGGCTAGTAAAGGGCATAAGGAAAACTTGAAAGAAGAAATAGGAGATTTAGTATATCATCTCATGGTACTTATGGTTCAAATGGATGTAAGTTTAGATGATGTAGGTCATATACTAGCCAGTAGGCATAAGGTACAAAACAATAAGAAACCAGAGAGAAAAGAAATAGAAAAATGGTAAAAAAGACATATAAAAAATATAATAATTATTAAACATATAGAAAAAAATACTAATATAATATTAGTATTTTTTTTATATGTTTATGAGTAGGTCCTTACAAACTGGAAAAGAGACAGTTTTTGTGATATATTTGTATAAATGGAATAAATACATGTGTCTTTCTAATACAATAAGTACTATTAGGCCGCATTATATAAAGATTATACTTGAACTTAAAAGGAGTTGTTAGACGATGGAGAATAATCATGTTCCTTCAAATTTTATAAGGAATATAATTATTGATGATTTAAAGTCAGGAAAACATAAAGAAATAGTGACACGTTTCCCACCAGAGCCAAATGGCTATTTACATATTGGGCACGCAAAAGCTATATGCTTAAACTTTGAACTGGCAGATGAGTTTGAAGGTAAGACATATTTACGTTTTGATGATACTAACCCAGTAAAAGAAGATGTAGAATATGTTGAGTCTATTAAAAAAGATGTACAGTGGTTAGGGTTTGACTGGGATGGATTATATTATGCATCAAACTACTTCCAAGAAATGTACAATAGAGCTGTAATATTAATTAAAAAGGATAAGGCTTTCGTATGTGATTTAACTGCTGAGGAAATTAGAGAGTATCGTGGATCTTTAACTGAACCAGGTAAGGAAAGTCCTTATAGAAATAGATCTGTAGAAGAAAACTTAGATTTGTTTGAGCGTATGAAGAAGGGTGAATTTAAAGATGGAGAAAAGGTATTAAGAGCTAAAATTGATATGACTTCTCCTAACTTAAATATGAGAGATCCTGTAATTTATCGTACAGTTCATGCAACTCACCATAATACGGGAGATGAGTGGTGCATTTATCCTATGTATGATTATGCTCATCCTCTGGAAGATGCCATAGAAGGTGTAACTCATTCATTATGTTCATTAGAGTTTGAAGATCATAGACCACTTTATGATTGGGCTGTAAGAGAATGTGAAATGGAATGTGTACCAAATCAATATGAATTTGCAAGACTTAATATGACAAATACAGTTATGAGTAAGAGAAAATTAAAATTATTAGTAGATGAAGATGTGGTAGATGGTTGGGATGACCCAAGAATGCCTACTATATCGGGTCTTAGAAGAAGGGGATATACTCCTGAATCTATAAGAACATTTGCTAAGGAAATTGGAATTGCTAAAAATAATTCTACTGTAGATTCTCAAATGCTTGAGCATTTCATAAGGGAAGACTTAAAGTTAAAGGCTCCTAGAACTATGGGGGTATTAAGACCTCTTAAGGTGGTTATAACAAACTATCCAGAGGATCAAGTAGAAATGCTTGAAGCAGAAGTTAATCCTGAAAACCCAGAGATGGGAACTAGAATGATTCCATTCTCAAGAGAAATTTATATAGAACAAGAAGACTTCATGGAAGAGCCTCCAAAGAAGTATCATAGATTATATCCTGGAAATGAAGTAAGATTAAAGCATGCATACTTCATTAAATGCAATGATGTAGTTAAAGATGAAAATGGAAATGTAGTAGAAATTCATTGTACTTATGACCCTGAAACTAAGAGTGGTACTGGATTTACAGGAAGAAAAGTAAAGGGAACTCTTCACTGGGTAGATGCTAAGGGTGCAGTGCCAGCTGAATTTAGATTATATGAGCCTTTATTATTAGATGAAGCACAAGAACCAGGAAAAGATTTCTTAGATTGTATAAACCCAAATTCTATGGAAACATTAGAAGGATTCATTGAGCCAAATATGGCTGAATCGAAACCACAAGATAAGTTCCAATTCTTTAGACATGGATACTTTAATGTGGATTCTAAATATAGTACTGATGAAAAATTAGTATTTAATAGAATCGTAGCTTTAAAAAGTTCTTTCAAATTAAATAAGTAGATATGAAAAGATGTAACTAAAATTAGTTACATCTTTTTAAAATTCTATAATAACCTGTAACTGGGCTACTATATTTTCAATCAAGCATTCATTGTAAAGAAATAACATATTATAAAAAAATTACAACTTACATGTGTAAAGTATGCTTATTCGACGAATAATTTTGTGTAGAATTTACATGAGTTATAAAAAACATTAGACTCTCACATATAACATAGAAAGCTATAGACGTGAAAAATCCAAAGAAGGATGTTAAAACTTTAACAGTTGAAAAACACTATTAAAACTATTTATAAAATTATTATAAAGGATTAACTCGTGATTATTTAGAAAATAATTATATGAAAATATAAAAAATTCAGAAATAAAAAGGTGGAGGTGACATAGTAATTTAAATTAACAAATTTGGAGGTATGTCGAATGGAAGGTAACAAGAAGGTTAGAGCTAGTTCAGAAATTATGTATAAGATTGATGACAAACCACCTATTCAGATTAGTATTCTTCTGGCATTTCAACATATTATGGCTGCATTTGGTGGTATTGTTGCGGTTCCATTAGTTGTTGGAGGGGTATTAGGTTTACCTGTAAATGATTTGGCTTTTCTAGTTAGTGCTGCTTTATTTGCAGCGGGAATAGCTACTTTTATTCAAGCAAAGGGTATTGGTATAGTAGGAGCGAGGGTTGCATGTGTAATGGGAACTGATTTTACCTTTGTTGGACCATCAATAGCTGTTGGATCAACAATGGGATTGCCGGGCATATTTGGAGCTACAATACTAGGGTCCTTTGTAGAAATTATCCTTAGTCGTTTTATTAAACCTTTACGTAGGTTTTTTCCACCGATAGTAACTGGCACAGTGGTCATGTTAATCGGATTAACATTGCTTCCAGTATCTATTGATTGGGCTGCTGGAGGATATGGAGCTCCTGATTATGGAAGCTTAACTAATGTTTCTGTAGCAGTATCGGTTTTGGTTGTAATCATGTTATTGAATAGATATGCTAAGGGAATATTTAGTTCAGCAGCAGTCATTTTAGGGTTGATCTTTGGTTATATAATATCTTATCCTTTAGGTCTTTTAGACTTTACACCAATTAAGGATGCAGGATGGGTGGCAATACCTACACCTTTTAAGTATGGAATTACCTTTAGCTTAACAGCTGTGATTCCATTTATAACAGCCTATCTAGTTACTACTATTGAAACAGTAGGGTGTTTAATGGCTATTGGCGAAGCCTCTGGAAAAGAGCTAAGTAGTGAAGAAATTTCATCAGGTATTTTAGCAGATGGAGTAGGAAGCTTTATTGCTGGCTTTTTTAATGCAGGACCTAATACATCCTTTAGTCAAAATGTTGGTTTAATTCCTTTAACAAAGGTGGCAAGTAGATTTGTAGTAATAATATCAGGTATAATACTTATTCTTTTAGGACTATTCCCTAAATTTGGAGCCCTCATAGCTATAATGCCTAATCCAGTGTTAGGTGGAGCAGGTATAATAATGTTTGGTATGGTAGCAGCAGCTGGTATAAAAACCATCAAAAATGTTCCGCTGAACAATAGAAATATGCTTATACTAGCCATATCTATAGGAATTGGCCTTGGTGTTACTGTAAGACCTGATTTTTTACAGCATTTACCGAATGTGTTAAAGAGTCTATTTTCTTCAGGGATAAGTGCTGGAACTATAACTGCATTATTGCTTAATATAATTCTTAAGGAAGAATATATAGATGAAGAGGTAGCTGTAAAATAGTAGTAGATAAAAGAGGTTCGATATTTCGAACCTCGTTTTAATTGATTTGTAAAATGTATACAAAAACTTCCCGAGAAATTTTCAATTATCAATGAGACAATGTGTTAAAAAAGAATCAATACTAAGTTTTGTTTGTATAAAACATACAAATAAAAGCAGATAAATAGGTATATAAAGGAAATAACTTTGTTAAATATATTCAAAAGAGGAAGGTTTTTTCTTATTTTTTGAGAAAGAGTATATTATAGGTATTCAGCTTTAGTAAAGGGGGGGGAAGTTTGTTAAAAGAAACAGGGATTTCTATTAAGGAAGCGCTAGAAATGGATTGTTTAAAAACTTGTAAGCTAATTGCTGGATTTGAAGGCTATAATAATGTTATTTATAGAGTCAATATTATGGCGGATTCTGAGATTCTAAATTGGGTTAGCGAGGATGAATTGTTATTAACTACAGCCTATTTTTTTAAAGCTGTAGAAATTGAAAAACAACTTGAGTTCATAAGGTCCCTTAAAAAGAAAAAGTTAGCTGGGATAGCAATAAAAATATATCCCTACTTAGATAGACTGCCAAAAGAGGTGCTAGAATTAGCAAATGAATTGAAGTTTCCAATTATTGAGTTAAATTATGCAATACCCTTTACTGATATAATGGGCCCCATATTTAAGAAGATATTTAATAAGCAGGCCCTGTTACTTCAAAAAGTTGAGGATTTACATGATAATTTAATGAATATTATTTTGACAGGTGGAGAAGTGAAAGATATTGTCACTACTTTGTCTAAAACATTATGCAATCCCATATTAGTTTTAAATAACTATTTTGATGAGTTTATATATGATGATAAATTCTATCCCTTCGATTACAACGAACTTACGATTAAAATTGAAAAACTCATAAACAAGAATGTATATAACCAAAGTCTATCAAAAACATACTCCTGTAATATAGAGATTCATGATAAAACCTATGAAATTGTAATGGTTCCAATAGTGTTGAAAAATAGTGTCTATGGACACATTATAGCTGTAGAGGCAGAAAAAAGTGTAACAAGTTTTGACGTTGTATCAATAGAGACGGCATCTACAATTATAGCTTTAGAATTTTTAAAGAGAATGTCAATTCAAGATGTAGAGAACAGATATACAGCAGAGTTTTTTGAAGACATTATTTCATTAGATAAAAGAAGAAAAGAAAAAGCTATAAAAAGAGCAAAATATTACAAGTTTGATCCACAGGCATATTTTAATATTATAAATATTTATTTCAATCAAAAGACACCCTGTATAACCAATGAATATGACTTTAATCAATACAAAAATAAAGGCATTTATCTTATAAATAAGATTTGCAAAGATGAGGGCATGAAACATTTAATTACAAGCAAAGGACAAAGTATAATTATCATGTTCATGTGGAACAAAAATAAAAATTTAAAGGAAAAGATAAACAATATAGTACAGAATATTGATAAGTCAATTAAGGAAAAAATGAGCTTTATTGAATATAGTATTGGAATAGGAAGAGTTTATAGGGGTTTAGAGAATGTTCACAAGAGCCTTAAGGATGCTGACAAGGCAATTGAAGCAAGAAAAACATTTATAAATGAAACTGTTATTGACTTCGATAATCTTGGCATATATAAAATATTTTGTCATGATAATTTAAGGGATGAGTTACAAAAATTTTTTCAAGCCACATTACTTCCATTATGCCAATATGATGAAAAGAGGGACACGGAGCTAGTGAAAACCCTTGAAGTATATTTTGAAATGAATGGAAATCTAAAAAAGATGTCAGAACATCTTTACACCCACTATAATACAATTTTATATAGAATTAATAGGATAAGCGAAATTACTAAGATGAATTTAGATGATGAGGGAGATAGATTTAATTTAGAAACTGCCCTAAAGATAAAAAAAATTATGGGAATATAAAATTTGTAGATAAATAATATATATTTTAAAGTAATTTAGAAATAAAAAAAGATTAAGTCATATGACTTAATCTTTTTTTGTTCATTCTTCAAGGAACATTCCACAAAAACTATAGATATTTGTTAATCTTCTACTAAGGCTACGGCTCTAATAGGTGAACCTGAACCATCTCGAATCTTTAATGGAAGTCCTATATAAAGAAACCTTCTATTGACAACCTTATCTAGATTACAAAGATTTTCCGTGTTTGAAATATGGTATTCTCCACAGATTAAATGACCGGAAAAATCTAAATCATCAGGATGGTCAATTGCAGGTGCATCAACTCCTATATTAACGACTCCCATATCAGCTAGCCATTTTGCAGCCCCGTAGCTTAAACCTGTATATTCAGTCTGCCACTTATCAGTACCAAAATTTCGATCATGGTGACCCGTATAGAGTAGAACTATATCTCCCTTTAAAATTTCCTGTCCAGATTTTTTTAAAGCTTCTTCTAAATCCTGTGGCTCGATATATCTGCTTGCCGGTATATGAGATAAATCTATGCAGATTGCACTGCCCCAAAAATATTCTATAGGCATTTTATCTATGGTGGGGCCATTAGGATTATATTCCCATACTCCGTCACTATGGGTACCACCATGCTCACTAATAAGTAAATTTCTTGCAGAAAAACCTAATGTTTTACTTCCTGTTACCTTCATATTTTCTTCATGGGTCATATTAACCATTATAAAGGTAGGTTGATGCATAGGGAAAACGGACATTCCTTGAAATATTTCCTGGGAAAGATCAATTAAACTTAATCCCATCTCTATTACTCCTCCTTATTAAAGTAAGTATATTTCTTAATTATATTTGATGTTTATATATAAAATTCCCTTATAAAAAATATACAAAAATAGATGTAAAAAAATTCTGAAAATTAGCTGTTGTTCATAGAATTTACACAAAGGTTATTTAGCATATTTTATTGAATTTTGAATTAGATATTTAATAGGGAAAAAAACAAGTAACAGCTGTGAATAGAAAAGGAGGAAATATATATTATGGATGAAAGAAAGTACATCTTAGCAGTTCCAAACTTTAGTGAAGGAAGGAGAACAGAAGTAGTTGAAGCTATAGTTGATCAAGTTAAAAACATAGATGGGGTAAAACTTGTAAGCTATGAACCAGAACATGATTTCAATAGAACTGTAGTAACTTTAATAGGTGAACCTAAACCACTTAAGGGAGCACTTATTAATTTGGCAAGTAAAAGCTATGAACTGATTAATATGGAAGAACAATCTGGTACCCATCCTAGAATAGGAGCTCAGGACACTATACCTATTTTCCCATTTAAGAACATTTCCATAGAAGAATGCAAAGACTTTATAGAAGACCTAGCTGTAGAACTTTATGAAAAGTGTGAAGTACCATTATATTTCTCAGGGTTAAATGCAAGATGTGAGGAAAGAAAGGCTTTATCATTTATTAGAAAAGGACAATATGAAGGTTTAAAGGAAGTTGCACACACAGACGAAAGAAAACCTGATATGGGACCTGCTAAATTACATACAACTGCAGGAGCAACTATTCTAAGTGCTGACTTTGAAGGATTAACTGCATACAATGTTTTCTTAGATACGGAGAATGTGCAGATAGCTAAAAAGATAGCAAAGGCTGTAAGAGGTCCAAGTGGTGGATTCTCAACAGTAAGAGCAGTAGGGATCAAATTCCCTGAAAGAGAAGGTGTAGTTGTATCAATGAATATGTTTGATTGTGGCAAGACACCTTTATATAGGACTTTCAACTTTGTAAAACAAGAAGCAGTAAGATACGGTGTTGCAGTTACTGGCTCTGAGCTAGTTGGTCCAGTTAAATTAGATTATTTACTAAATTCTTTAGAGTATTTACTTGGTCTTGAAAACTTTACAAAGGAACAAATCTTAGAAACACACTTGATGGACTAAGAAGAAATAGTTTGATTATTTTAAAGGTATAAGCTTTAAAGTCTGACATAAATATAGATGACCCAAGATTTACTTTTAGAGTTTTACCATTAGCTATTAGGCAAATAAATATAAAAAAATAAGGGGGACTTACTCATGAATTACGATGTTATTGTAAAAAATGCACGCATACCACAGGGGAATGATACAGTTCTTACAAATATATTAGTGAAGGACGAAAAAATTGTAGGCTTTACATTAGATTTAGATGGTATTCAAGGTAATAAGGTTATAGATGCAGAGGGACATCTTACTCTACCAGGATGCATAGATTCTCATACACATATAAATGACCCTGGATTTACCCATAGAGAAAACTTTTTAACTGGAACCTCTGCAGCAGCAAGTGGTGGAGTTACAACTATAGTTGATATGCCATGTTGCTCCGTACCATCAGTAAGAAGCGTAGAAAACTTAGAACACAAACTTAATGCTATAAAGAATAAGGCCATAGTTGATTATGGTATGTGGGGAGGAGTTACTGGCGAAGACGTTAGAAATGGATGGCTTCATAATGTTAAAGAACAAGCTGATTACGGTGTTTTAGCGTTTAAAGTTTATATGACTCCTTCAGTTCCAACATATCCAAGGGTTACTGATCCTGAAATGCTTGAAGCTTTCAAGGCTGTAGCAGAAACTGGGCTTCCAATAGGAATTCACGCTGAAAACTTTGCAATGTGCGATTTCTATGTTAAGAAGTTTGAAAAAGAAGGAAGAACTGATGGTCCTGCATGGGCTGAAGCGAGAATGACTTTAGCTGAAAAGGTTGCCATTGAGTTAGGTATTAGCTTTGCTGAAGAAGCAGGAGCTAGATTACATATAGTTCACATGAGTACTGGAGTCGGTGCAAAACTAGTTGGAGATGCAAAGAAAAGAGGATTAGATGTTACTGCTGAAACTTGCCCTCACTACTTAACTCTAAATTATAAAGATGCAATGACAGAATTCATGCAGTTTGCAAAAATTGCTCCTCCACTTAGAACTAAGTCAGATAATGAAGAACATTGGAAGGCGCTACAAGATGGTAGAATCGACTTCGTAGCCACAGATCATGCTCCATATGAAATACCTACTGAGAAAGAAGCGGAAGGAATGCATATATGGAATGCTTTTCCAGGAATTCCAGGAGTAGAGACTATGGTTCCAATGATAGTAAGTGAAGGATACAATAAGGGCAGATTGAGCTTGAGCAGATTAGTAGAGGTACTTTGCAGTAGTCCAGCAAAACACTATGGAATATATCCTAAGAAAGGTGCCATGTTCATTGGATCAGATGCCGACTTTACTATTATAGACTTGGAAAAAGAATGGACTATAGACAAGGACAAAATGTATACAATGGCTAAGTATACTCCTTTCCATGGCTATAAATTAAAGGGTAAGCCAGTTAAAACAGTAGTTAGAGGTAAATTAGTTTATGATGATGAATCTGGAATCGTTGGAGAAGAAGGATATGGAGAGTTCATAAGAAGACAAAATATTCAAAAGCTTGATAAGGCCATTAAATACTAAGTTACAGGTAAGTTAGATATTTATTGCTCAATAAAAATTAAATTTGGAGGGATTAATATGCCAAGACACGCCATAGTTGTAATAGATATGTTAAATGATTTTGTTGGAGAGAAGGCTCCACTGAGATGTCCGGGAGCTGATGATATTATACCTGATTTACAAAAATTATTTAAATGGGTTAGACAGAGAGAAAATGATGATATCCATCTAGTTCATATTCAAGAGGCTCATAGAAAGAATGATGCTGACTTTAGAGTTAGACCTGTTCACGCTGTTAAAGGTACATGGGGTTCTGACTTTATAGAGGAGCTTTACCCTGAGGGAGATGAGTATATAGTTCCTAAGAGAAGACATAGTGGATTTGCCCATACTGATCTTGACCTTTATTTGAGAGAAGAAAATATAGATACAGTAGTAGTTACAGGGGTTTGGACTAATGTGTGTGTAAGAAGTACTGCTTCTGATGCTTTATATAATGCTTATAAGGTTATCACATTAAGTGATGGTTGTGCATCAAAAACTAAAGAAATGCATGAATATGGATTAAATGATTTAAGTATATTTACAAAGGTAATGAGTATTGATGAATATATTGAATCATGGGAAAAGGGTCTTGATCCATGGATTGGTGGAGGAGACAAAGAAAACAAAGTTGAGTAAAGGGAGACAAAACTATGAAGATAATAGTTGGGATGACAGGAGGAAGCTGCTCTTTATATGGAGTAGCCCTCCTTAAGGCTCTCGAACAGCTAGGTATCGAGACTCATTTAATTGTATCAAGGATGGGAGAGTATGTTACTAAGCATGAATGTGACATAGACATAAGTGAATTAAAGTCAATGGCAACCTATTTTCATGAAATTAATGACTTAGCAGCACCTGTTGCTAGTGGCTCCTTCAAAGCTGATGGAATGATAATAATACCTTGTTCCATGAATACCTTAGGAGCTATTGCGAGTGGCTTAAGTTTAAATTTGATTCATAGAGCAGCAGATGTAACTATTAAAGAAGGTAGAAAGCTGGTTATAGTACCTAGAGAAACACCTCTTAGTGTAATACATCTTGAAAATATGCTGAAGCTCGCTAGGATAGGAGTGAAAATTGTCCCAGCGTCCCCAGGCTTTTACCATAACCCTCAAACAATAGGTGATTTAGTGAATATCATGGTGGGGAGAGTGTTAGATCAGTTAGGTATAGAAGCAAACCTTTTTGAAAGATGGAAGTAGGCTGTCAAATGTGTTTTACACGCAATAAATAATTAATAATGTCTAGGTCATTCTAATAGGTCAATTAAAAAATTTATTTAAAATACCTAAAAGGATGACCTTGACCCCCTAAGAACTGAGAGCTAGGAGCTAACAAAGTGTCAAAGGAACCTTTGTTATAGGAGTGATCAAATGGAAAGGCAAATGTTAAGAGCTGATTTAGAAAAATTAAGGAAAAATGAAAAACTTTTAGTATGTGACAAAGAAGTTGACCCCAAATATGAATTGGGAGCTGTTCTTAAACACTTTAGCAATAAAAAACCAATATTATTTAACAATTTAAAGGGAAGTAAATTATCCATTATAGGAGGCATGTTTGGAGACCGACATATATTCTATGACATGCTAGGTACAAACCATGAAAAGCGAATTTTCAAGTTCATGGATACAATAGTCAATCCCCAAAGGACCAAACTACTTGATAATGGTCCTATAAAAGAAAATATCATTACTAGAAATATAGATATATCAAATACTTTTCCAATACCAACATTCCATGAAAATGATTCGTCATCATTTATTACAGCAGGAATAGTAGTGATTAGAGATCCAGAAACTGGAAATCGATACACCTCTATTAGAAGGCTTCAGGTAAATGGTGGGGACAATCTCAGCATTTTAATTGCATCACCAATGTTCACAAATCAATTAAAGGAACTAAAAGGTAAGAAAAAAGACCTGGAGGTTGCAGTAATATTAGGTTATGATTACCCATTTCTTTTAGCATCACAACTCAGTAGTGAACTTTATGGCGTGGATAAATATGAAGTAGATAGTGCTCTAAGGGGCGAGCCACTAGAACTAGTTAAATGCCATACAATCGATTTAGAGGTTCCTGCCCATTGTGAGATAGTATTTGAAGGGGTTATACCCCATGACAGAGAGGTGCAAGAGGGTCCCTTTGGTGAGTTAATGGGATACTATGGAAAGGTAGCTAATCATCCTGTTATAGAGGTTAAAGCAGTTATGTTTAGAAATAATCCAATCTTTCAAGTTTCATTTCCTTGTAGGGAAGAGCATCTTTCAAATGGCTTGATAAGGGAAGTTGAACTGTATATGCATGTTAGGAAATTTGCCGACGTTAAGGATGTAAATGTGACCATCGGTGGTGGATGCAGATTCCATGGAATTGTTTCAATCAACAAGAAGCAAGAGGGAGATGGCAAGGGTGTTATTTTAGGAGCACTTGGAAGCAATAAGGATTTAAAGCACGTGATTGTTGTGGATGATGATATAGACATTTTTAACGGAGATGATATAGAGGGGGCTCTTGCAACAAGAGTTCAAGGATCAAGGGATGTAGTAATGATAAATGGAGCCCATGGTTCAGGGCTAGATCCTTCACATAATATGAGGGGGATTACTGATAAGATAGGGATTGATGCAACAAAGCCACTAGGAGAAAATGGAATGAAGTTTAATAAGGCAATAATTCCTGGATATGAAAAGATAGATATAGAAAAATATTTCCCCAATTTAAAGGATTAAGGGGGTTTGTAAATGAGGCAAGCAATTGGATTCTTCGAGATTAGGAGCAAGGTAGCCGCAATACAGGCTGCAGATACTATGCTCAAGACCGCCGATGTAAGGATAAAGGATTTTAATTTAGTAGGTTCCGGAGTGATTTCAGTTATTATTGAAGGGGATGTAGCCGCAGTAAGAGCTGCAATTGAGAATGCAAAGGCTACAGCTGGAAATATGGCTGAGGTAATATCCATTAATGTAATACCTAGGCCTAATGAAGAAGTTGACAAATTATTTGGCGAGTAATGGGGTGGTAGCATGTCAAATGAATTAACTAGAGTAATTATGAAAAATATTGTTGATAGGTGTTCAGATAATAAAAGAAATGATACATCTAAAATACATATTGGCAATAGAGACGTGAATATGCTAAGGAATATTATTCATAAGGAAAATAGTATAAGTGTAAAAGTGGAAGCTAATACAAAACTTGAAGGCAGAGATTCAAGAAAGCGTATTACATTAGATGAGCTCATAAATAAAAGTGTAGGAGATAATAAATCCTCAAAAGGCTCAGAAAATGAAAAAATTAAAGATTCCTATACAAAAGGAATTAATAAAGTAAGTTTAGAAGACATAGTTCCAAAGGTTTCTTTAACTTCCATTGGGAAGAAAAGATAGAAGTTTGGAGGTGTAAGGCTTTATGGGTATGGCACTAGGACTTATAGAGACCGTAGGACTATCGGCAGCAGCGGCAGCCTTGGATGCAGCAGCAGATACTGCTGATGTAAAGCTTGCTGGATATGAAAAGGTTATAGGTGTAGGTAAATCTGTAAGTGTAACCATAAATCTAGTTGGTGAAGTAGCATCAGTACAGGCTGCAGTTGAATATGGAGTTAAGGCTGCTGAAAAGGTGGGCACAGTCTTATCATCTAAAGTAATACCAAGACCCCACGAAGATGTGGATAAACTAATAGACATGTTTAACAAAAATATCAAAAAAGATAAAAAGAAAGAAGTTGAGAAAAAACAAACTGATGAAAGAAATGAAAATGAAGAATAAAAGGAAAGTAACTTAAAAAAATAAAACTAAGGAGGTCATTTATATGAGTCAAGCATTAGGTTTAGTTGAAACTAAAGGTTTAGTAGGAGCTATAGAGGCAGCAGATGCCATGGTTAAAGCAGCCAATGTAACAATAGTAAGTTATGAGAAGATAGGTTTTGGACTAGTAACAGTTATGGTAAGAGGAGATGTAGGGGCGGTTAAAGCAGCTACAGATGCAGGAGCAGAAGCGGCTAGATCAGTAGGAGAACTTCATTCTATACACGTAATTCCACGTCCACACGCTGAAGTTGAAAGAGTTATATTAAATAAAGAATAGGGATGTGTGAAGGGAAAATGTTGAAAGTTAAGGAAAGTTTTATTTTGATTAATGATCAACATTTTACCTATAACATTCAACTTCTAAAAGGGAGATATTTTCATGTCTAATAAAGAATTAATAATGAAGGTTCTTGGAGATATCACCACAAGAATAAATAGTCAAAGTATAGAACCAAGAAAAAACCTTAAAGTAGAAAAAGAAAAAATTTTAGTATTATTTACAGGGAGCAATTTCCAGATTAATAAGGCCCTTGATGGCCTAAAGAAGCTTAAAGAAAATGATTATTCATTGACTTTATGCTTCTCAAAGAATGGAGGAGAAATACTTGATATTCAAGGAATCTCAGATTTATTAAGGGTAGATAAACTTTACTTAGAAGAGGATAAGAATAATTATTTAGAGATAATAAAATCCTCAGATATGGTCATAGTACCTGTCCTAACGCAAAACACCTTGGCAAAGGTAGCTGTAGGAATACAGGATAGCTTCATATCGGGCCTATTATGGCAACTCTTATGGTCTGGAAAAAAGGTGTTTGTTAATCCAAATTCTGCATTAGATAAAAACAATATGCCCTGTGAAAATAAAAAAATGCTTAAGCTAATAAATAATCATGTGGAAAGATTAAGGGAATTTGGAGCAAAAATTATAAATGATTATAACTATATGTCATATATGAATAAGGAACCAGAAAAATTAAGATATGACAATAGTAAGGAAGGAAAGAATGAAAGAGTAGGTTTTAAGAAGGTAGTAACCGAAAAAGACGTTTTGAATTTAGTAGGTACATCGAATGAATTAGTTATTGATAAAAGGACGATTATAACTCCACTAGCTAAAGATGTAGCTAAAGAAAAGGAAGTAAAAATTTTACGGAAATAAATTAGGAGTAAAATTTTTGGAGAAAGCCACTGCCTCTTATGACCTGAAAGAATGACTTTTACAAGCTAAGAGATGAGAGCTAGGCGCTAACAAAGCCTCGTCAGATGCTTTGTTTGAAGGAGAGATTCTATGTATACAGGAGTAGTAATTGGAACGGTTGTAGCTACAAGAAAGGATGAAAGGCTCGTTGGTAGTAAATTGTTGATAACACAACCCCTAAATATTAACAAAAAACCTATTGGAGAGCCAATAATTACTGTAGATACAGTTGGAGCAGGTATTGGAGAATATGTAATATTTACTAAGGGAACAGCAGCCCGTTATGCTGCTAGAAAGAATGATGCTCCCATAGATGCTGCAATTATTGGAATAATTGATAATGTTGATATATATTTGGATGTATTTGACAAGAAATAAACATAGATAACTTAGGTTCAAAAATATATTTAAATACTTTTTTAAAATCTAGGAACTTTAGAAAGGCGGTGATGGGAATGAAGCCAGATGTTATAAAAAAGGCTATGGAATATAGAGAGCTTATTGATGTACTCATGTCAGATTTTAATTATGCTGACATAGTTTTATACGGCGGAAATGTAATTAATGTAATCACTAGAGAAGCTTATAAGGCTGATGTGGCCATAAAGGGTAAGCATATATTAGTGGTTGGAGAATCTGAAAAACTTATTGGCAACGATACATTGGTTATAGATGTAAGTGGAAAATTCATATCACCAGGTTTTATAGATTCTCACATGCATTTTGAGAGTAGTATGCTAACCATATCTGAGTTTTCAAGGCTTTCTATACCTTCAGGGACTACAACTTTAGTGGCAGATCCCCATGAGATAGGAAATGCATTAGGACCTGTAGGCATGTTAGCCATGGCAGATGAAGCTAGTGTCACACCCAATCATGTGCACTTAGTAGTACCTGCCTTGACTCCAGATTGTCCTCAACTTGAAACTGCTGGAGTAGATGTTAGCTCCAAGGACATGGCCATGCTTTTAAACTATAAGAATATAATTGGTATTGGAGAACTTCAAGGATTTAGTAATGCTAAACATGTATATAGAAATACTCCAGAAATAATAACTGATTTAGTAGCTTCAACTACCTATGCTACAAGTATAGGTAAGGTTGTAGATGGAAATGCTCCTGAATTATTTGGAAGTGAGCTTGCAGCCCATATTATTTCAACAGGTGGCAGATGTTCATGCCATGAGACTACAACTAAGGAAGAGTGTGTAGAAAAGCTTAGACAAGGGGTATATGTTTTCATGAGAGAAGGCTCTACCCAAAGGAATATGGCAGAATGTATAAGAGCCATAACGGAAGATGGTTTAGATTCAAGGAGAGCTATACTTGCTACGGATGATATGGTGGCGGAGGATTTAGAAAATCTAGGTCATATGAATGAAATAGTAAAGAGGACTATAGCTGAGGGAGTGGACCCACTCGAGGCTATACAAATGGTAACAATAAATCCTGCAACATATTTTGGTTTTGACGATAGAGGGGTTTTAGCTCCAGGAAAACTTGCAGATATTGCCATAATAAGTGACTTAAAGAATATGACCATTGATGCAGTATTTGTAGAAGGTAATTTAGTTGCAGCAAAGGGACAAATGGTAATAGATATACCAAAGTACGTATATCCAAATACGGTGAAAAATTCTGTTAAAAGAGGACCAATTTCTAAGGATGATCTGGAAATAAATGCTTCTGGAAGTATGGCTACTGTAAGATGTATAGAGCTTATACCTGACCAAAATCTATCTGGAAGTCTTGAGTTTGATTTGAAGGTGAAAAATGGTGTAGTTTTACCTAATACTTCAGAGGATGTTCTTGGAATAGCCTGTGTTGAAAGATATGGAAGAAACGGTAATATTGGAAAGGCCTTTGTAAAGGGATTTGGTATGACTAGTGGGGCCTTTGCAGAAAGTGTTGCCCATGATACTCATAATATAATCGCTGTGGGTACAAATATGGAAGATATGACACTGGCAGTAAATAGAGTTATAGAAATGGGTGGAGGACTGGCTATTGCAGATAGAGGTAGAATATTAGATGAACTTAGATTGCCTGTAGGAGGACTAATAACAGATGAACTTACAGGTAGTGAAGTTAGTAGAAAAATTAAGGAATTAGAAAATACGGTAAAGACTAAGTTAGGATGTAAGGTTCATGCGCCATTCATGCACTTGTCTTTCCTTGCCTTATCAACTAGCCCTAAATGGAAGATTACCGACAAAGGGCTTATAGATGTTAATAATTTTAGGATTTTAGATCCAATAAAAGACTGAGAATAGAGTATATAAGAAAATTAGTGTCATGATCCAAACCCAGATAACCATTAGCAGATAGTTGACTAAAAAGCACTGACTTACAAGTTTTTTAGAAAGGAGGTTTCATCTATAAATTCAGTCAGTAATTTATGAAAATAAAGGAGGGAAAACAATTGTCAAGTTTCACAAAGAATGATGGATTTTTTGAAAGAAAATTTAAGCTTTCGGAGAATAATACAAATGTAAAAACAGAAATCATGGCAGGTATTACTACCTTTATGACCATGGCATATATCCTCATAGTCAACCCATTAACATTATCTGCAACGGGAATGGATTTTGGAGCAGTATTTACAGCTACAGCTGTATCAGCAATATTTGCAACCTTAATAATGGCATTATATGCTAACCTACCTTTTGCATTGGCTCCAGGTATGGGTCTCAATGCTTTCTTTGCTTTTAGTGTTGTTTTAGGCATGGGTTATTCTTGGCAGTTCGCATTAACAGCAGTATTTATAGAAGGTATTATCTTCATTATCCTTACCTTCTTTAATGTTCGTGAAGCAATAATAAATAGTATACCATTAAATCTAAAAAGAGCTGTTTCAGTTGGTATTGGATTATTTATTGCATTAATAGGATTAGTAAATGCAGGCATTATAGTATCGGGTAAATTTCATGTAGGTGATGGAAAACTTGATGGACTTATAGTGAAGTTAGGTGATGTGACTTCTGGTGCACCATTGTTAGGTTTAATTGGATTACTAATTACAGGTGTATTACTTGCAAGAGGAGTTAAAGGAGCTTTATTAATTGGTATATTACTAAGCACAATTATTGGTATACCTATGGGAGTTACTAACGTAGAAGGTTTTAAGCTCATAAGTGCGCCTCCATCACTTACGCCAATTCTGTTTAAGCTTGATTTCTCAAACGTGTTTTCTATGGATATGCTAATTGTATTATTTACCTTCTTATTTGTAGATATGTTTGATACGGTAGGAACGTTGGTTGGAGTAGCAACTAAGGCAGATATGCTCGATGAAAAGGGCACTTTGCCTAGAGCTAAGCAAGCTCTTTTTGCTGATGCTGTAGGAACAACATTAGGAGCCCTTTTAGGAACTAGTACAGTTACTACATATGTTGAAAGTGCTTCAGGTGTTGCAGAAGGTGGAAGAACAGGGTTAACAGCTTTATCAACAGCTGGCATGTTCGCCTTAGCTTTACTATTCTCTCCAGTATTTATTATGATACCAGGAGCAGCAACTGCTCCAGCATTAATTCTTGTTGGTTTGTTCATGATGAGTCCTATTCTTAAGATAGACTTTGATGATTTCACTGAGGCAATTCCAGCATTCTTAGCTATAATAATGATGCCCCTTGCATACAGTATTGCTGAAGGTATAGTATTCGGTATGGTTAGTTATGTGTTACTAAAAACATTAACAGGAAAATCTAAAGAAGTATCTCCATTGATGTATATAATTAGTATACTTTTCGTAATTAAATTCTTTATTTAAATACATAGTGTAAATTTAAAAACCCCTATCTTTTTAGTAAGGGACAGGGGTTTATTAAATTACACTATGTATATAGATTTGTAAATTGCAAACTAGGTTCATTTAAACCTAGTTCAGGAAAAATTTGAATAAACCTAGCTTGGAATTCATAAATCTATAGACTTAATAATTTAAAGGGGGATATATATGTCAACGGTGAAGATTTCTAAAGGAACAATCGTAACTATGAATAAGGGACGAGAAATTTTTAAAGGTGATATCTTTATAAAGGATGATAGGATAGATGAAATTGCCCCATCTATTGAGAGAAATGCAGATATAGAGATAGATGCAGAGGGGAAAGTTATAATTCCTGGACTGATACAGACCCATATCCATCTGACTCAAACATTATTCAAGGGGATGGCAGATGACTTAGAGCTTCTTGATTGGCTAAGAAAAAGAATATGGCCACTAGAAGGAAACCATACTGAGGAAACAAATTATATTTCTGCAAAGCTTGGATTAGCAGAACTTATAAAAAGTGGTACCACATCAATAATAGATATGGAGACAGTAAATCATACTGAAGCTACCCTAAACTCCATAGATGAAAGCGGATTTAGAGCAATAGTAGGTAAATGTATGATGGATTACGGGACAGGTGTTCCAAATAGTCTAATGGAGAATACTGAGGAATCCATAAGGGAGAGTGTTAGGATATTAAAGAAATGGCACAAAAGTAGAAATGGAAGAATTCAGTATGCATTTGCCCCAAGATTTGTTGTTTCGTGTACAGAGGAATTACTGGTTAAGGTTAGGGATTTATCAAAAGAATACGGAGTTATGGTACATACCCATGCGTCAGAGAATAGAGGAGAGATAGAATTAGTTGAAAAGGATAGGGGTATGCGAAACATTAAATATTTGCATAAGCTTGGAATAACAGGAGAAGATCTTATATTAGCCCATTGTGTATGGCTTGATGATGAGGAAATGAGAATATTGGCGGATACGGGAACGAAGGTGGCCCACTGTCCAAATTCTAATTTGAAGTTGGCCTCAGGTATTGCAAAAATTCCAGAGTTACTTAACTTAGGAGCTAATGTATCAATAGGGATTGACGGTGCACCTTGTAACAACAATTTGGATATATTTAGAGAAATGAGGAGTGCAGCACTAATTCAAAAGGCAAGACTTCTTAGTCCTACTGTAATGCCAGCGGAGAAAGTATTTGAGTTAGCCACATTAAATGGAGCTAAAGCAATGGGGATGGAAGATGACCTTGGAAGTTTAGAAGTAGGAAAAAAAGCTGATATTGTAATAATAGATCTTAACAAGATCAGTAATGCACCTAATGCAGGAGCTAATATCATATCACAATTAGTATACTCCGCATCGGCTTCTGATGTTGAAACAACAATTATAGATGGAAAAATTGTTATGAAGGATAGAGAACTTCTAACCTTAAATGAAAAATCAATTATGAGTGATGCAAACAGACTTATTAAAGGACAGATGGATAAGCTTAAAATATGAGTTCATAGGGATTTTAAGAAACATAAAGTGGGGGCGATATTTTGTGGCAATTGAAAAGATTCATAAGGTATCAAATATAGGTGATGCTATAACTCTATTGGAAAAGTATAAAGAAAAGGCAGAACTTTTAGCAGGTGGTACAGATCTATTAGTTCACCTTAGAGAAGAAAAAAACAGAGGAAGCATAATTATAGATATTTCTAATATTAGGGAAATGAAAAAAATAGAGATTAAAGAAAAGGAAATAGTATTAGGGGCTTTAACTACTTTTTCAGAGATAGTCCAAAATGATTATATAAAAGAGAATGTTACAGGCCTTTGGAAGGCGGCAAAGTCAGTGGGATCACCTCAAATAAGAAATATGGGCACCATTGGAGGGAATATTGGCAATGCTTCACCAGCAGCAGATACTGTTCCGCCATTATTAGCATTAGATGCTACTTTGAGGGTGATGAGTAATGATGGAGAAAGAAGTATAAAACTTTGTGAGTTCTATGGAGATAAAGGGGAAACTGCATTAAAACCCAATGAAATGATAATTAGCGTAGGATTCTCTCATCTTAAAAATAGGAGGGAACATATTGGGTTTGAAAAACTTGGAGTAAGAAATGCTTTGGCCATATCAAAAATCAGCTGTGCTGTTTATTTAGAAGTTCAAGATAAATCAATAAATAATATTAGAATTGCTTCGGGAGCATTAGGAGGCTATCCTATTAGGGAATATATTGTTGAAGATTTTATAAAGGGAAAAGTTTTAAGTGATGAATTTATAGAAGTTGCAGCAATGAAATATTCAGAAGCTTTAGAAAAAAGGCTCTCAGGCAGGAACTCCTGGCCATATAAAAAAGAAGCATCAAAGGGCGTTTTTAAGAAAGCAATATATAGTTTAGTTAATAGTTATGATCCTAATAACTCTTAACTAAATAATGGAGGTGATTCCATGATTAATATAGAGGTAAATATTAACGGTGAGGACTATAGGCTTGAAGTGGAGGACGATTTAAGACTGATAGATTTACTGAGGGATAAATTACATCTAACAGGAACAAAAGAAGGTTGTGGTGAGGGTGAATGTGGAGCTTGTACGGTAATACTAGATGGGAAAAGTGTTAACTCATGCTTACTTTTAGTAGCTCAGGTACATGGTAAAAGGATTACAACTATAGAAGGACTAGGAGATGAAAACAATTTACACCCTATACAAAGGGCATTTCTAGAGCAAGGTGCTGTACAGTGTGGGTATTGTATACCAGGAATGGTTTTATCGGCAAAGGCTTTTCTTGATACAAATAGCACACCTAAGAGGGAGGAAATAAGAGAGGCTATTTCAGGCAATTTATGTAGATGTACGGGATATGAAAAAATTATAGATTCCATTGAAAGGGCTTCTGAGTTCATGCAAGAGGAAGGAAGTGAAGCCCGTGAGTGATTTTAGGAATATAGGAAAGAATCTAGTCAGAGTAGATGGAAAACAAAAGATACTTGGAAAAGCAACATATCCAGGAGATTTATATATGGAGGATATGCTTTATGGAGTTACAGTTAGATCAACGGAGCCCCATGCATATTTTTCATTAGACCTGAGTGAGGCACAAAATTTACATGGAGTAGTAAAGATATTGACCCATGAAGATATTACAGGAGAGAATCATCATGGAGTATATTTTAAAGACCATGAGGTATTTTGTAAGAATAAAGTGAGAAGAATCGGTGATCCTCTGGCCTTTATAATTGCCGAAAGTAAAAATATAGCCATCGAAGCAAAAAAACGTATAAAAGTAGAGTATGAGAAGCTACCTACTGTATTTGACCCTAGGGAGGCTATGAAAGGAAATTCTCCTAAAATACATGGGGATAGTAATGTGATTTATCACTATAAATGTAGAAAGGGAGATATAGAGGATGGGTTTGAGAAATGTGATGTAATAGTAGAAAATGAATACAAAACCTCTATGGTAGACCATGTATTTTTGCAAATTGAAAGCGGTTTAGCTTATTTAGAGGATGATGAAACCGTTGTAATATGTGCAGCTACTCAATATCCTCATTTTGATCAGATTGAAATAGCTGAAGCCTTAGGATTGCCTAAAGAAAAGATAAGGATAATAAACCCCGCTGTAGGTGGAGCCTTTGGTGGGCGAGAAGATATAACAATGCAGATACATATTGCTTTAGGAACCCTTCTTACCAAAAGACCAATTAAAGTTGACTATTCTAGAGAAGAATCTTTTTATGCTCATTCTAAAAGACATCCACTTTACATGAAATTTAAAACTGGTGCTGATAACAAAGGAAAATTGGTAGCTATGGAGGCTGAAATAGTTGGCGATACAGGGGCATATGCTTCGTGGGCAGTTAATGTACTTAGAAAAGCGGGAGTTCATGCAACAGGCCCCTATGAAATTCCTAACGTTAAAATTGATAGCTATGCTGTTTATACAAATAATCCCTTTTGCGGAGCAATGAGGGGCTTTGGAGCTACACAGACTCCCGTAGCCTGTGAGCAGCAAATGGATATATTAGCAGAAAAACTAGGTATAAGTCCTATAGAAATGAGACTTAAGAATTGTTTTAGAAATAATAGTACAACTGCAACTGGACAGGTACTTATCGAGAGTGTTCCCCTTGAAAGATGTATAGAAACTGTTGCAAAACAAATGTCATTTAACGAAAGCGAGATGGGGTAATATGAAGAAAAGGGGTAGAGGAATTGCAGCATCATTTTATGGCACAGGCTATGGCAACGGATTCCCAGATGTTTCAGTAGCTATAATTGGATTAGAAGATGATGGAAGAATATCTATTTCTGTTGGAGCTTCTGAAGTAGGGCAAGGAGTCAAAACGATTTTGTGTCAAATAGGAGCTGAGGTTTTAAATCTTAATATTAATGATATTATGCTTATTAATGAAGACAGTAGTAAAACTCCGGATTCTGGTACTGCTGCTGCTAGCAGACAAACCTACAATACGGGAAATGCTGTGAAATTAGGAATGGAATCTTTTAAGAGTAAACTTTTTGAAATAGTTAAGAACGAGTTAAAGCTAAATTCACCTATAGGTTTAGAGGTTGAGGATAATGTTGTTTTTTTGAAAATGTTTCCTGAAAAGAGAATAAGCTTTAAGAAAATAGCTGAGAATCTTAAAAATAAGGGTAAAAAACTAAAAGTAACAGAGCGTTTTGTTGCTCAAACAACTGAAATGGATGCTGAATCGGGACAGGGGGCGCCATATTGGCCCTATACTTTTAATTGTTACGGTGTGGAGGTAGAAGTTGATACAGAAACTGGAAAGGTTGATATTATCAAGGCAGTATGTGCTCATGATGTGGGAAAGGCAATAAATCCCTCCATGGTAGAAGGGCAGATAGATGGGGGATTTGCCATGGGAGTGAGCTATGCTTTATTTGAAGATTTAGGTCTTAAGAATGGAAGGATTAAAAATAATAAGTTTTCAAGATATATTATACCTACAAGCCTTGATATACCAGAGATAGAGAAAATTATTATTGAAGATCCCGAATCAACTGCCCCCTATGGGGCAAAAGGAATTGGAGAACCCGTTATCATACCTGTAGCTCCAGCAATCTTAAATGGAATATATGATGCAGTTGGAGTTAGAATAAGAGATTTACCCGCTACTCCTGAGAAAATTTTAAAGGCTCTTAAAGAAAGGTAGTGATGAATTTGACAGATGACATAAAAAAGAGAATAGATATTGCAGCTGGAAGGAGAGCGGCGGATTTAGTCTTAAAAAATGCGAAAATTGTGGATGTGTTTTCTGAAAGAATAATTGAAGGTGATATAGCAATAAGTAATGAACGAATAGCAGCAATAGGAGAGTATTCTGGAAAAGAGGAAGTGGACCTAAATGGTAAATATGTGGCTCCTGGCCTTATAGATGGACACGTTCATATTGAATCATCAATGGTAACACCTGGTCAATTTGCAAAAGCAATAGTTCCCCATGGAACCACAAGCATAATAGCTGATCCCCATGAAATTGCTAATGTGTGTGGGTTAGATGGAATAGAGTATATTTTGGAGGAGAGCAAGGATATTCCTTTGGATGTATTTGTCATGCTTCCTTCATGTGTGCCATCTACTGCATTTGAAAATTCAGGTGCAAAGCTTTCGGCTAAAGAACTTGAGAAAATGATTCACATAGATAGAGTACTAGGTTTAGGGGAATTAATGGATTACCCTGCTATAATAGGCGGAAATGAAGAGGTTTTGCAAAAGATAAAAATAGCTGGAAATAAAATGAAGGACGGACATGGCCCAGGTATTGATGGAAAAGATCTAAATGCTTATGTAACCTCAGGAATAAAAACAGAGCATGAGTGTACTACTATAGAAGAAATGGAAAATAGAATTAGATTAGGTATGTATGTCTTAGTCAGGGAAGGTTCTGCCGCAAGAAATCTAGAGGTATTAACAAAAGGAATAACTAAGGCTAACCTTAGAAGAATACTTTTTTGTACAGATGATAGGCATCCAGAAGATATATTAAATGACGGACATATTGATAATAACATTAGGTTAGCTATAAAGAATGGAATTGATCCAATTTCTGCAATTAAGGTTGCATCATTAAATGCAGCTGAATGTTATAGATTATATGATAGAGGAGCCGTTGCTCCAGGCTATATGGCAGACTTAATAGTTATAGATGACATTAAAAAATTTAACATAGAAAAAGTTTTAAAAAATGGTAAGATAGTTGCTAAAAATGGTAAATCATTATTCAAGGTTAAATCTAAGAAGGATTCAAAAATAATGAATACTGTAAATCTAAAGCAGATAGATAAGGATATGTTAAAAATAAAACTTAGTAGTGGCATTGTCAATGTAATGAGATTGATTCCCCACAGCCTAGTAACTCAGAAGGTTGTTAGAAAGGTAGATACAGAAGATAGTTACTTTAAATACAACCACATGCTTGATATTTTAAAGCTAGTAGTTGTTGAAAGACATAAGGGTACGGGTAATATTGGTCTTGGCCTTGTTGAGAACTTTAATCTTAAAGATGGCGCTATAGCTTCAACTGTTGCCCATGATTCACATAATCTTATTGTGGTTGGTGATAACGATGAGGATATTCTTTTGGCAATTAAAGAACTAGGAGAAATAGGTGGTGGAATTACAATTTGTTCCAAAGGAAAGGTCTTAAAATCATTACCTCTTCCTATAGGAGGCTTAATATCTGATAAAGCTTTGGACGAAGTAAGTCTCCAACTTAAGGAAATGTTAAAAATAGCCTATGGTATGGGTGTAAATAAAGATATTGATCCATTTATGACATTGGCATTTCTTGCACTTCCTGTAATTCCAGAGCTAAAGCTTACGGATGTGGGACTATTTGATGTGACGAAATTTGATTTTATAGATATAAGTGTGAAGAATTAAAAAAATGACCTATAGGTCATTTTTTTAATTTCATATTTTAAATACATCGATTATTTATTCTTTAATATATCTTCTAATTAATCTGTATGCTTTAGATTGACTAATTCCAATATTTTTTGAAACGGAGACGGAAGTTTTATATTTTGAATATGCAGATTTTATTAATTTCTCCTCATACTCTTCCAAATACTCTTTAAAATTTTTATTTTTAAAATCAAATTCTGTTTCGTCCTTTTTTAAAACAGGAGTTATGGAAAAAAGAGTCTTTGGTAAATGTTCCACGTCTATTATGAAAACATCTACTATTACTACAAGTCTTTCTATAACATGTTTAAGTTCCCTAACATTTCCCTTCCAAGGATATTTGCATAGAATATCTAGGGCCTCTTTAGAAAAATCATGTTCCAATCCATATTTATTATTTTATTCATGTAAAAAATGATATATTAAAGCTTCTATATCATTACCTCTTTCTCGCAAAGGAGGAATAGAAACTTCAAAAACATTTAATCTATAATATAAATCCTCTCTAAACCTTCCAATCTCCACCATTTTCTTTAAATCAATATTTGTAGCGGTTATTATTCTTACATCAACTTTTTCAGGAGAGCTTGCCCCAATTGGAGTAAATTCTTTACTTTGAAGTACGTGAAGTAACTTTGCTTGGGAACCATAGGATAACTCACTTATTTCATCTAAAAAAATTGTACCCTTGTGAGCTTGTTTAAAAAGTCCTGTTTTTCCTGTGGCTACCGCCCCGGTAAAAGCCCCTTTTGTATAACCGAACAATTGACTTTCAATTAAATTCTCTGGAAGGCTTGCGCAATTAATGCTAACAAAATTTTCAGATTTTCTTTCGCTTATATTATGTATATATTTTGCAAGCATAGTTTTTCCTGTACCACTTTCTCCTGTTATAAGTACAGTTGCATCAATTCTACAAATTTTTTGAACTAGCTTCATCATATTAGACATGGAAGTGCTATTAAAAAAAATAGAATCAGATACATTTGTATCCACGTCATTAAGTTCTATAGCATTACTTGAAGGAATGTGAAAATCAGAATTATCAAGGAGGTGACGAACATTTAAAATTACATACTTTATATTATTATAAATATCAAATATGGGAGTTGCTATTTGTATAGTTGAATTTGTAGGAGTATTTTGTCTTGAAATATATGTAGATTTATTTTTATAAACAAGGGGAAGAAGTCTTGGATCCCAGTCTTTTTCATAAAATTCTTCTAAATCATTTTTTCCAATATAACTTTTTGCTAACTTACCAAAATTTCGCTCAGTAGCACTATTTGTATAAATTATTGTATAATTATTATCGTATATCCAAACTGCTTCATAAAAATTGTCTACTAAATTCAAAAATTCGTCATAATTTATTCCGTAAATATTTTCCAAATAATTCATATTATTCCAACCCTCCTCTTGTTGAAATTATAACTTATACTTATAATTAAGTCAAAATTGAATACACAATTTATTCAAAAATGACTAAATAGTCAAAATAGAATAAAATAATATTCTTTTTCTTGAATTTTCCAAAGAACTTTATTGGCATATATTTTGCAATATTAATAGTCATAAAAAGGAGTTTAAAAAACTAAAAAAGGAGTGATATATGTAAAAAAATTATTTTAGGAATAGAGAAAATGGTTGTCACAGTTTTAATAGTAAAGGGGGATCAACTTATGAGTGAAAAGGTAAAAAAAGAAATGAATTCTAATTTAGAGGGGAAATTAGATAAACACATATTTTTTGGTGCATTAGCAATTTTATTATTAATTGCAATTCCAATAATAGTAAATCCAGATAAAAGTGCTGAGATTGTAAATTCTATTCATGCTTACATAACTTACAATTATGGTTTTTATTTTCTGTGGTTTGGATTAGCCAGTATTACTTTTGTTCTGTATATTTCTTTTAGTAGATACGGAGATATTATTCTTGGGGATAAAGACTCAAAACCTGAATTTAGAACTTTTTCGTGGGTTGCCATGCTTTTTTGTGCTGGTGTTGGTGGCGGAGTAGTTTATTGGGGAATTATTGAGTGGGCTAGTTATTATGCTGCGCCACCTTTAGGTGCTGAATTTGGAACTTGGCAAGCAGCAGAAATTGCAGCATCTTATGGACCTTTTCATTGGGGACCTTCTGCGTGGGCAATTTATGCAGTTACAAGTTGTGCTGTTGGATACATTCTTTATGTGCGAAAAGGAAATGTTCTTAAATTAAGTGAAGCTTGTAGAGGTGCAATTGGTAATAAAGCTGATGGAATTTTAGGAAAAGTTATAGATATAGCTTTTATTTTTGGATTAATTGGTGGTGTTGCAACTTCTTTGGGACTTGGAACCCCTTTAGTAACAGCTTGTCTTCATAGTGTTTTTGGAATTGAAGAAACTTTATTTGTTAAAATTGCAGTTTTATTTTGTGTAACGGCGATTTTTGGAGTAAGCGCTTACTTAGGTTTGAAAAAAGGGATAAAAGTTCTTAGTGATATCAATGTAATTTTAACTTTTGTTCTTTTATTATTTGTTTTATTCGTTGGAGATACGTTTTTCCTTATAAATATGGGCACAACTGTTATAGGATATGTTGCACAAAATTTCATGAGAATGAGTACTTGGCTTGACCCTGTAGGAAATAGTGGATTTCCTCAAGGCTGGACAGTCTTTTATTGGGCTTGGTGGATGTCTTTTGCCCCTTTCCAAGGCATGTTTTTTGCTAGAATTTCTAGAGGAAGAACTATTAGACAAATGCTTCTAGGAACTATATTGTGGGGAAGTTTAGGTTGCTTTATGTTTTTTACAATCTTAGGGAATTATGGATTATCTTTACAGGTAACCGGAAAATTAGATGTAATGGCATCTTTGGCAAATGAAGGTACTCCTACAACTATTGTGGCAATAATGGAAAGTCTCCCTGTTGGAAAATTAATTGTATTTATTGTAGGTTTACTTACAACTATATTTTTAGCAACAACATATGACTCTACTTCATACATTTTAGCCTCTTGTTCCCAACTGAAATTAGATAAAGATGGGGAGCCTTTAAGATGGTTAAGACTTTTTTGGGCATTTTCACTGGGACTAATACCTTTAGGGTTTATAATGATTGGTTCACCATTACAACCTCTTCAAACTTTATCAATAGCATTAGGATTACCTGTAAGTTTTGTAATTATATTAGCGGCAATATCATTTATAAAAATGGTAAAAGCTGACCAAGAAAAAGGAATTATAAACTTAAGAGAAAAAAATAGATTTTAAAAAATGAAAACTTAGAATCAAAATAGTTTCTTGAAAAGTTGAGAAGGAGGAATTTGATATGAATAAAAGTTTACAGGAAAAAGCTCCTTTTGAAGGACTTAGAGTTCTTGATTTTGGACAATATGTGGCGGGACCTACAGCGGCAATGATGTTGGGAGATCAAGGAGCAGAGGTTATACGAATTGATTATAAAACAGGCAACAAATGGGATAATCCAATAATTGATGCATTAAATAGAAGGAAAAAAAGTATTGCACTTAATTTAAAAGATGAAAGTGATTTGGAAATAGCAAAAAAATTAATAATGACGGCGGATGTATTAATAGAAAATTTTGGATTAGGAGTTATGGAAAGACTAGGCCTTTCTTACGAAGAAACAAAAAAATTAAATGACAAATTAATATATGTGTCTATTCCTGGATTTTCTTCAAAGGATGAGGAATTTATAAATTTAAAAGCATGGGAAGAAGTTATTGCAGCAGTATCGGGACAATTTACAGATATGGGACTTAATAGAGTTCTAATGGGAATAAATCCTTCCTTTACTTCACTTACACTTTCTTCTGCATATGCAAGTGTATTTGCGGCTATGGCAGCTTCAGGGGCTTTATTTGCAAGAGAAGCCCACGAAATAGGAGATTATATAGAGGTTCCTATTGCAACAGCCCTAACAGAAGGCCTAGCTTACAATTCTATGCTAGTAGAAAACTATCCAGATAGATATTGTTCACCTAGAGAATTAGAAATTAATAAAAGGCGAGCAGAAGGTAGACCTATGGATATGGAATTCGATGATTTACAAGAATTTTTAGATCCATTTTACAGATCATATTTTTGTAAAGATGGTAGACCAGTATATCTTGTTTGTGCATCTCAAATAACACATTCTCATACAGCCTTAAAACTATTATCTTTATATGATGAAGCTATGGAAGCTGGATTTCCAGAATTAGGTGATTGGTATTTACCAACAAATGAGTGGCCAAAAGGAGTAGATTGTGCGTTAGGATTATATCCTTTATCAAGGAAATGGGCTGAATGGATAGCACCAAAGATGAAAGAAAAATTTTCGGAAAAAACTAGCCTTGAATGGGAAAAGATTTTTGGGGAAGCTGGTTGTCCATTGGGGGCTCACAGAACAACTAAAGAATGGATAAATTCTGAACATGCGATAAAATCAGGATTAATACATGAAGTTAATCATCCTGAACGGGGATTAGTAAGACAAATTGGACCAATTGGATGGGTAGACAGTAGTAAAGAACTTTGTGGAACAGGAGAATTGCCGCCAAAATTAGATGGCAATAGAGATGAAATTTTAAAAAGTTTAGAAGATGTAAAACCTATACAAAGTAATAAAAATCATCCTAAGGAAGGTTGGTTAGAAGGTTTAAATGTTTTAGATATGACAAATGTTATAGCGGGACCTATGGTTGCAGGAACTTTAGTGAGATTTGGAGCGGAAGTAATAAAACTTGATGCTGTGAAGCCAACTTTTGACCCTTGGAATACAATTGCTATAGGAATTCTTACTCAGCAAAGTAAAAAAAGTATGCTTACAAATGTAAAAACTGAAAAAGGTCAAGAGATTTTAGATAAACTTATAAAAAGGGCAGATGTAATAACTTATAACGGAAGAGATGAACAATTTGAAAAACTAGGAATAGATTTTGAAACTGTAAAAAGGATTAATCCAAAAACAATTTTAGTAAAAGTAGATGCTTATAGTGGACCAATGGAAGGTCCTAAAACCCATTATCCTGGATATGACGATTTATTACAAGCGTCAACAGGAGTTATGTCTAGATTTGGTGGTGGAATGGATACTCCAGAAGAACATGCACATATGGGAACTATAGATGTACTTTGTGGACATTGTGCTGCTTTTGCTACAATGGTTGCCCTTTACAAATTAAGAAAAACAGGTGTAGCGGAAATGGCTCATGCATCTTTAGCAAGTGCAGGACAGTTAATACAAGTACCTTTTATGTATGATTATGAAGGACGAGAACCTTTCAATGAGCCAAGTGGAAGAGAAGTTAAAGGTTGGAATTCTCTAATAAGATGTTATGAAGCTGAGGACAAATGGTTTTTTTTACGCTGCGGAGAAGATAAGATTCATGAACTGGAAAAAATTGAAGAAATTAAAGGCGTTAAAAGAATGAATGAAGAAGAAAGAATAGAATTTTTATCAAATATCTTTAAATCTCAAAGGGTTGATTATTGGGTAGGAAAACTTTCAGAAGTTGGCATTGGTGCTGGTCGGTTAGGGTCTTTAACAGAATTAAGAAGGGATTATTCCTTTGATGAAAATGGTATTGCATATTATGAAGAGCCTACGTATCAGTTTGTAAAATATAACAATCATCCATGTGGAAGTAGAGTATATTTATCAGCTCCATGTGCAGTAAGGCCGAAAGAAGCTACAATAAATCCTATGGTTCCATCTCAAAAATATGGGCAAAGTACAGTGGAAATTTTAAAAAGATTAGGATATATAGAAAAAGAAATAGATGAAATGGTGGAAGACAAAGTTATTGGATTGAAATGGAGTGAAGATTATCTTCCAGAATAATGCCAGTCAGAGTATATGCTAAAGCTAAGGCCAAAGATAAGTTTCAATTCTTTTGAAATGGATACTTTAATGTGGACTATAAATATAGTACTGATGAAAAATTAGTATTTATTAGAATAGTAGCTTTAAAGAGTTCTTTTAAATTAAAGAAATAGATGTTAAAAGATGTGGCTAAAATTAGCCACATTTTTTTATATTATATAGTGGGAAATGGAAATAGAGTATGAACTACACGTGAAGAAACACAATTAGCACGTAGCTATACCAAAATAGCTAATGAAAGTCTAGTTGGTTTAAATTATTATGGTGATGTGGAAGAAACAGCTAAAACTGTGCAATAAATTAGGAGGGATATAATTTTTGAATAATTAAGTAAAATGATTGTATACTTGCGAAGTATGCCAATATGTGCTATGATTATATCTAAATACAAATGAGAGAAGTAAAAATTTCTAGTAGCCTGTGAATAAGGCAAGATATGCTAAAATTTCTTAAGTTATGCAGATTTTGTACAAATTCACATATATAGGCAAAAGTAATTTTGAAAATCAGTAAATTAAAGAACTGGGGCTTGTTCAGGATCTATTTTATAGGTAATGAACTATACTATATTAATGGTATAATGTGAGTATTTTATGCGAAACTTAAGCACTCTAACTCTTATCTTTATGATATGAGTTAGAGTGCTATTTTAATTTTCAAAGAATATTCATGATCTAGTATTGGCAATAAGGAGATTTATATCCTTATACTAAGAATGAGTGTCAGTTGTATATAAAGAATGTGGCGGTTTAATATAGGTGAATAAACAACATACTCACAGGTTGTTTATACATATATTAAAATAGTTACAATAAGGAGGCAAAATGAATAATATTGATTTAAGTAAAAAGTTACACAACAGAAATTTCACAAAATATGGATTAGATATGAATTTATTCGTATCTATTGTATCTGCAGTGTTGGTTTTAGGGTTTATTGTATTTACTATAGCTAAGCCAAATGAATCGGCAGAGGTGTTTAATGGAATTAAAGACTATATAAACACTAAATATAATTGGTTCTTTGTATTTACAATTAATTTTGCATTAATATTTACTATATATTTGTCCTTTTCTAAATTTGGTAAGGTTAAATTGGGGGGACCAAAGGCTAAACCTGAGTTTTCTAATTTTGCATGGTACTCTATGCTATTTAGTGCAGGGATTGGAATTGGAATCTTTTTCTTTGGTGTTGCAGAACCTATTTATCATATGCAGTCACTACCAAAGGCTCTTTCAGGAGATAATCCAATTACAGATGCTTTTAAGATTATGTATTTACATTGGGGATTTAATGCGTGGGCTGTATATAGTATAGTTGCCATTGCCCTAGGATATTTTGCATATAATAAAAACTTACCCCTTTCTCTAAGAAGTTTGTTTTATCCTATTTTAAAGGAAAAAATATTTGGAATATGGGGAGATATTGTTGATACATTAGCAGTACTATCAGTTTTGTTTGGGTTGGCAACCTCTTTAGGTCTAGGAGCTCAGCAAATTAATTCAGGACTAAATTATATTTTTGGAATACCTATAAGTTACCAAGTGCAAATTATATTGATTGTTTGTATTACATTTATTGCAACTTTATCTGTAGTGAGCGGTATTTCAAAGGGAGTTAAATTACTTAGTGAAGCTAACTTTTATATAACAGGTATATTTTTATTTGGAATTCTAGTATTAGGGCCTACCTCTTTTATATTATCAACATACTCTAATAGTCTTGGCTCTTATATATCGGATTTTGTTAATATTTCACTTTTTATAGGAATGGATAAGGCTGATATAGCATGGCAAGGTGGTTGGACTATATTTTACTGGGCTTGGTGGATTGCATGGACTCCATTTGTAGGTATGTTTATTGCAAGGATATCTAAAGGTAGAACCATTAGAGAAATAGGAATAGGAACTATTTTCTGTTCTTCCCTTGTTATCTTCTTTGCTATGACAATTTTAGGCGCTACAGCTGTTTTTCTTAATGGTGTAAATGATGGTGTCATAGTGAAAGCAGTTAATACAAATATTTCTACGGCCTTATTTGAAATGATTGCAAATTTTGTAAGCTCAAAGGCTTTACAAGGAATCATATCATTTGTAGGAATGGTTGCTATTATACTTTTCTTTGTTACAAGTAGTGATTCAGGTTCTTTAGTGGTAGATAATTTAACTAGTGGAGGAAAATTAGATTCTCCTAAAACACAAAGAGTATTTTGGGCAGTAATGGAAGGTCTTATTGCAGCTTCCGTTTTAGTACTAGGTGGAACGAAAGCATTGAATACATTACAAGGGGCCGTTATAATTACTGGGTTACCCTTTGGTGTTCTAGTATTAATTATGTGCTATTCACTGTTTATATCATTAAAAGAAGAAATGAAGTATTATGAGAAATATGAATTGAAAAAATTAAAAACAAGACTAAATAAGGCGGAATTAAGCAATGCAGAACAGAGTTAAAAAGGCAAGAAAGCAATGAAAAGTTATACTGACACATAAATAATTATGAAAGTAAAAATACTACTTCTAATCTTAGAGAGAGAGGAAGTAGTATTTTTATTAATATACATATTACTTATTTAACTTAGCCCATATAACATGATATGTGGTCTTTACTTTATCATCTACTCGATAGTCTTCGTTATATATGTCCATAACCTTCTGTATAAAAGTAGGGTTAGGCTTTTTTCTATTAGAAGAGCTATTATTGGCTCCAATCTTTTTTATGGACAAGAAAAATTCATTACAATCATTAAAATATTCCACTTCATTGGACTCTACTATTTGTAGATTTCTATTTAGTTCCTTTTCTAATCCCTCTTTAGAAAAGAAGCTCTGACTTGGTAATATGGGGTCTATTTTTAATTCAGTACTAGCCTTTAAGAAAGTTTCCTTTAATTCAAAGAAGGTTTCTTCTCCAAAGGTAGAAAATAGTATTATTCCATGGGGAGTTAATAGGTCATGTAATTTATCTACCGTTTCTTTTAAATTATTAAACCATTGAAAGGTGGCATTAGAGATTATTAAATCGTATTTACCTTCTAAATCCATAGACTCAATATCACCGCATATGAAATTTACTTTATTAGAGTTTACTCTTTCCTGTGCATATTCTATCATGCCAGGAGCTAAATCTAGGGCTGTAATAGATCCATTAGGAAAATCATTAACTAGCTTTTTAGTAACATATCCAGTACCACAGCCAATTTCTAAAATAGAGTGAACCTTCTTGTTATCTATTAGATTTACTAATTTATCGCCCATGATCTTTTGTACATTTGCATATTTGTCGTATTCCCTAGCTCCTCTAGAAAATCTTCTCTTTAATTTATCCTTATTAATCATTGTCATCTTCCTCTTTAATTATTTTAAAAACTTCCACTGGATTTGTATAAAAGGGTGCGTGCCCTGCATTTTTTAAGGCGTATAGGGTGGAACATTTTATATGGTCATTTAGGTAAAACGAAGAAGTAATAGGCGCTATTAAATCATCAGTACCGTGAATTAAAGTCACATGATGCTTTATTTTACTTAAACCTTCTCTAAAATCCCTATCCATCAAATATTCTAATCCTAAATGTAGAGATTCCCTATGAAAATTTAAAATATTTATATTTTTTAAGAATATATTATAAAATTCATGTTCACTAGGAGAAAACATATTTTCATAAAACTGCTTCAATATAATGGTGTGATCATTGTCCATTTCCTTTATCATGTTCTTTACGATACGTTTGCTCCAACCTATTTTATAATCTGTAGAAGATGTAAATCTACTAAAACCGCTAATAAGTGTGAACTTATCTATTTTATTAGGACTACACATTAATAGCTTTAGAGCCACTAAACTTCCTAAAGACCAACCTATTATATGTACTTTATCCTTAGCCTTAAAAAAATCCATAGCTGACTTTTCTATAAAAGATATATCTTTTATATGATTCCAGTCCATTAAGGTTACATTGTAGTCCTTACTAAGTAAATGAATTAAATTATGAAATAGTATTTCATTAGATGCCCAGCCAGATAATATTAATAAATCTTTTTTCATAGATTCTCCTAAATTATATTTAATTTATTTCCATAATATTTTAATTTATCAATAACATATTCTAAATCTTCATAAGTATGAGTTGCCATTAGAGATATTCTAAGTCTACTAGTGTTTTTTGGTACTGTAGGCGGGCGGATGGCATTTACGTATATGCCTTCTTCTAATAAATACTCACTAAATTTAGTACATATATTTGGATCACCGATTATTATGGGGATAATAGGTGTACATGTATTTGGAACTTGAAATCCTAACTGGATTAAGTTTTCTTTGAACCAAGAAACTAGGTTTAAAAGATGTTTTCGCTTTTCATCTGAATTTTTTACTATATCTATAGATTCTAAGGCTGTGGCTAAATTCACTGGAGGAAGACCCGTTGAAAATATAAAGCTTCTTGCTGAGTTCTTTATATAATCAATAATATGTTTTTTTCCAGCCACATATCCTCCTATGGATGGGATGGCCTTACTCAAGGTACCCACATGAATATCTATTTCACTAGATACATTAAAGTGAGATGGAGTCCCACTACCGTTTTTACCTAATACTCCTAATCCATGGGCATCATCTACCATGGTTAATATATTATGTTCTTTACCTATAGATGCAATTTCATCAAGTGGTGCTAAATCTCCATCCATGCTAAAGACTCCATCTGTAACAATAAGATTATATTCACCCTTATGAATCTCTATTTTATTTCTTAAATCATCCATATGACAATGCTTATATCTTACAAGCTTTGCACCACTTAAGGTACAACCATCTATAATGCTTGCATGATTTAATTTGTCAGAGAATATTACCCATTTTCTATCACAAAGGGAAGATATTACTCCCGCATTTGCCATATACCCCGTGCTAAAAGTTAGGGCTGATTCTGTATTTTTAAATGAAGCTATTTTTTCTTCTAATTTTTTGTTTAAATCATAAGTACCTGTGGTGAGACGAGAGCCACCTGCTCCTAAGCCATATTTATCTATGGCATTTTTAGAAGCTTCCTTTAAAAGAAGATTATCTGATAGACCTAAGTAATTGTTAGAACCTAATAATAATATTTCGCTTCCATCTATGGTAACTCTACTCTTCTGGCAAGACTGGAGATATTTAAAATTTCGATATAATCCTTTAGATTTGATATTTTCTAGTTTTTCTTTTATTTTATCCATACTCCAACTCCTAATTTTGATAAGTTAAATGTTATCTATATAGTTATATTATATTAATTGTAAACTTATTTCAACTGACAAGTTTACAATTGTCTCAAAATAATATATAATTCAAATAAAATACATAAATTTTGGAGGTCATTATGGTTTTTGAAGAACTTAAGAAAATAATAAATGAAATAATGGATATACCAATGAATGAAATAGAGTTAGGTTCACATCTATATGATGAAATGGATGCGGATTCATTAGATATGTCACAAATAGTGTTGGCCTTAGAAAATAAATATTCTATAGAGATAGATGATGAGGTCTTTGAGGAATTTGATACGGTTGGAAATATTGTAGAATATGTTGAAAAACTAGCAGCATAGGAGGAACTATGAATAAAAGAGTAGTTATTACGGGACTTGGGGCTATAACTCCCATAGGAAATAATGTTGAAGAATTTTGGAAAAGTTGCAAAGATGGAATTTGCGGTATTGATCATATAAAATCCTTTGATCCTTCTAACTTTAAAGTAAAGGTAGCAGCAGAAATTAAAAATTTAAATGAAACAGATCATTTTAAGAGAAAAATAAGTAGAAGATTAGATAGATATTCTAAATTAGGCATTATAGCAGCAAGGGAAGCTTATAGGGACTCAGGTCTAAATGACGAAAATGTGGATAAAAGTAGAATGGGAATTATGGTTGGCACAGGTGTAGGGGGGATGAATACCATATTAGAAGAACACGAAAACTTCTTAAATGGCGGAAGTAATATGATATCTCCTCTGTTAGTTCCTAAATTTATTCCAAATATATTATCGGGAAACCTGGCTATCGAATTTGGGATTAATGGTATGGTAAATACAGTCATAACAGCCTGTGCAGCATCTGCTAATGCCATAGGAGATGCTTATAGGATCATAAAGCATGGATATATGGATGTAGTTATGGCCGGAGGAAGTGAGAGTTGTATAAATCCCCTTATGATGGGTGGTTTTACTAATTTAAATGCCCTATCTTTAAGTAATGACCCAAAACGTGCTTCCATTCCCTTTGATAAAGAGAGAGAAGGTTTTGTAATGGGAGAAGGAGCAGGAATGCTCATTATGGAAAACCTTGATCATGCCATAAGCCGTGGTGCTCATATATATGGAGAAGTGGTAGGGTACGGAACTACTTGTGATGCTCATCATTTAACGGCTCCTGAAAAAAGCGGAAAAGAAATCATTAGAAGTATGGAACTAGCCTTGATAGATGGTAATATAAGTCCAGAGCAAATTGATTATATTAATGCCCATGGAACTTCTACTCCATATAATGATAAGATAGAAACCCACTCCATAAAGGAAGTATTTAAAGAAAATTCATCTAACATTCCTATAAGTTCTACAAAATCTATGATAGGCCATTTATTAGGAGGAGCAGGAGCTGTTGAGGTTATAGCTTCCATTAAAGGAATGGAGGAAGGGTGTATACATCCTACTGTTGGGCATGAAGTTTATGATGAAGAATGTGATTTAGATTATGTAAAAAATGAAAGTAGAAAAAAATATATGGATTATGTCATGTGTAATTCCTTTGGATTTGGAGGACATAACACGGTACTAATATTGAAGAAGTTTAATGGTTAAGATAATCTCTTAACCATTTTTTATATGCAAGAAAATTATAATATTTTAACCTATAAATAATGGGAAGTTTTCTAATAAATACACATAGAAAACTAAGAAATGACATAGTTAACAAGAAAATGTTTACAAATATTAGATAATATGGTAAATTATAGATGATAATGATAATCATTATCAAAAAGAAGGGGAGGGGCCCATGAAAAAACAGTTATAATATATTAAGTGGAACAGGAAATACAAAAGCTATGGCTCAATTAGGGGGGACCACATATGAAGCTGGGAATTAAAACTAAATTGGTAGGGATGTTTATAATATTAATATCTATTCCCTTGTTATTTTTAGGATTTACTTCTTATAACAGAACTATAAAAATAATAGAAGGGGATTTAAATGAATTATGTACTAGTACAATAGATGGGATTGAAATATCTATTGATAATTATTTAAATAACTTTAGTGAAAGTTTAAATATGATTTCTAAGAATACAGATGTTAAAGAAATTATAGAACATCCTGAATATGAAGTATATATGATTGGAATGTTCAAAAACTTCATAGATTCTCATGAAGATTGTATATCTATATACTTAGGCCTTAAAGATAAAACTATGCATACATATCCTTATACAGAATTTGAAGAAGGGTTTGATCCGTTAACAAGACCTTGGTATAAAAGTGCATATGAAAAAAATACCATATCATGGACTGAGCCTTATATAGATGTTACTACTAATAAATTAGTAGTAACAGCATCAACTCCTGTATATAATAGCAAGGATGAATTTATAGGAGTTATTGGAATTGATATTGATTTAGATACATTATCCCAAAAAATAAATAAGATGAAAATAGGTAAAGATGGATATGCTGCCTTGATTTCTTCAGAAAAAATAATGATAACACATGTAGAAAAAGAAAAAATAGGGAAATATGTAGATAGTAAAGAGATATTAGATGCACTAGATAATAATAAAAAAAGTGTATCATATAAATATGAACAAAATGGAGAATTAAAATCTAAATTAGCAATATTTAAAACTATAAAATCAACTGGATGGACATTAATAGGAAGTTTATATACTAATGAAGTATTTCATAGAGCTAATACAATGTTGTATAGGATTATAATAATAGGAGTAATATTTCTAATAGTATCTATAGGATTAGCATATATATTTTCAAATTATATAACTAAGCAAATAAAGAATATAGTAAATAATACTGAGAAAATGAAACAGGGAGATTTATCTATAAAATCTCATATTAAAACGGGTGATGAATTTGAAAAACTTTCCAATATATTTAATGATACAGTAAGGACTTTAGGTAACTTAATAAGCAATATACAAGATGCATCTAGTGAAGTTAGAAACTCATCTGAGAATTTAGCAGCTATAGCTGAGGAGACTAGTGCAACTTCAGAACAAGTAGGAGCAACAGTTGAAGAAATAGCAAGGGGCGCATTATCTCAGGCGAAAGAGGCAGAAAAAGGATATGAATTAGTTAATGGTTTGTCTAATAAATTTGATGAACTTATGAACAATACAAAAGATATGATTGAATCAACTGAAAATGTAGTTAATTCTAATCTTCAAGGATTTGAAGCTGTTAAAGATTTAGTACAAAAGACTGATAGAAATGCTCAAGCTACTCATAAAATAGAAGAAGCTATAATTGAACTTAGTAGAAAATCAAAAAATATCGAAGATATATTAAATACAATTACATCAATTGCAGAGCAAACAAATTTGCTTGCACTTAATGCATCTATAGAAGCAGCAAGAGCAGGAGAACATGGTAAAGGATTTGCCGTTGTGGCAGATGAGATAAGAAAGCTTGCAGAAGGATCAAAGGCGGCCACTGATAATATAAAAGATATAATAGACAATATTCAAAATGATAGTGAAAATACTGTTAATATAATGAATGAAGTAAAAGTGTTATCTAAAGAACAAGGATTATCTGTTTCTAAAGTTAATGATTCCTTTGAGGTAATATCAAAATCTGTTAGTGATATAACATATAAAACCAATAGGATAAGTGATTTTGTAAACAGTATAAATAAAGAAAAAGATTTAATAGTAGAATCCATACAGAATATAGCAGAAGTATCAGAAGAAAGTGCATCTTCATCTCAAGAAGTAAATGCTTCTATGCAACAACAATTAATGGCAACTGAAGAAGTGGCAAAACTTGCAGATGAAATGAACAATCTTTCTAAGGAACTTGCAGGTCAAATAAAAGTATTCAAAATATAAGCAGTCAATTGGCTGCTTTTTATTTTGAATATAAATTACATGTATTCATATAAGGATTTAGGAAATCCTAATAGTAATGACAAATAAGGAGGTAGAAAATGGATAATAACAACAAAGCAGATGTTATATATATAGAAGATAAAGATGGAGATGATCTTCCCTGTGAGATATTAGCTCAATTTGAAATGGAAGGGAAGAGTTATGTGGCCCTATTGCCACAAGGACAAGAAGAAGAAGTATATTTATTTGGATATAAGGAAACTGGTGATAGAGCAGAGCTCTCAGAGATAAAATCAAATGACGAATATGAATCTGTATCAGAAGCTTTCTTTACTTTATATTAAAAATATTATATATTATATTTTAAAATATAAAGTAAGTGGAGGTCTAGATATGGAATTAAATGAACTATTTAAAGTACAAGAAATTATGGAAAATCACATTAAGAAACTTTCTAATATTGATGAAGAGATTAAGGGAAAAGAAAATTTATTTGATTTAAAATTTTTGGCTCTTCAGGTTAAAACTGGAGAAATAGCTAATACTACTAAATGCTATAAATACTATAAGGTAAAGAAAATTATATCTAAAGAAAAACTATTAATAAGGTATATTGATGCTTTGAAATTTCTGTTATCTATTGGTAACGACCATAACTTTAACATTATAAATGAAGAGGTTATAGATAAATCAAAATATGAGGATAATATAATAAAATTATTTTCATACATATATGATGATATAACTGATCTTAAGAAATCAGCTAAAAAAGATGATTATTTCCATGCTTTAAATACCTATGTAAGATTGTTTACTAGATACTTAAATCTAGCAGAATTAATAGGACTTAACTTCAGTGAAATTTATAGCTATTATATGGAAAATATAGCTATAGAACTAGAATAAATTTCAAATGGAAAAATTAAAAAACTGTGTTTTAAACACAGTTTTTTTTCTTAAATAACCAATCATTATTTACATTGGTATGAGCTAGCTTTATTCGGTGTAAACAAAAGGATTTTTTTATAAAATCATGGTTACCAATTAATGGATAATGAGAATTGTGTTTGCTATTCGAACGAATGGTTGGTTACAATATACACTCAAATGAAAAAAACGATATTTTTTAGAGAAAACTAATCTTTTAGGATAGAAAGTGTTGACTATTTATACTTGTAGCATGTATGATAATACAGGAAATCGATTTTACAATATAAAATTTGACAGGAGGAGAATATATGGGAAATAAAAAAAGATTTGCAGTACCAGATACATATGTAATCATATTTTTTGTTATTTTATTGGCAGCGGCATTAACATATATTGTACCGGTAGGCCAGTTTGATACCCATGATATTAGTTTTACAAAGGCGGATGGAACTGAAAAAACTAAGACAGTTCTTATTCCAGAAAGCTTTAGAATTGTCCAAGATGAAAACGGTGAATCCGTAAAAAATGGGATAAAATTATTTGAACCCTATGGTGGAGTAGGAGTTACAAACTACATGTTTGAAGGTCTTGTAAGTGGAGATAAATGGGGTTCAGCCGTTGGGGTTGTTGCATTTATCTTAGTTATTGGAGGAGCCTTTGGAATTATTTTAAAAACAGGAGCCGTAGAAGCGGGAATGTTTGCAATGATTAAGAGAACAAAAGGCTTCGACGTTGCAATTATTCCTATACTGTTTATTTTATTTTCATTAGGAGGCGCAGTATTTGGAATGGGGGAGGAAGCTATTCCCTTTGTAATGATTCTAGTTCCTATTATTGTTGCTATGGGTTATGATGCAGTTACGTGTATATTAATCACATATGTGGCAACACAAATAGGTTTTGCAACTTCTTGGATGAATCCTTTTAGTGTTGCTATAGCACAAGGAGTTTCAGGAATCCCTGTTTTATCAGGGGCTGGATTTAGAGTATCTATGTGGATATTCTTTACACTTCTTGGTATAGGATATACTATGATCCATGCTAAAAAGGTAAAAAAAGACCCAACAATATCTATTTCTTATGAGCAAGATGAAGTTTATAGAAATGAACTTAAATCTGATGAAGATATAAGTTCAGATTTTGGACTAGGGCATACATTAGTTATTTTAACTCTTGTGTTAGGTATGGCTTGGGTTATATGGGGTGTAATGAAGTATGGTTATTATATTCCAGAGATTGCAACACAATTCTTTATTATGGGTATTGTATCAGGAATCATTGGTATCATATTTAAATTAAATGATATGACAATGAATGGTATGGCACAAGCCTTTAAAGAGGGTTCAAAAGATTTATTAGGTGCAGCATTAGTAGTAGGTATGGCAAAAGGAATTATCCTAGTTTTAGGAGGTTCTGACCCAACTACACCAACAGTACTTAATACTGTACTTCACTATACGGGAAATATTGTAGGAAAATTACCACCAGCAGTTGCTGCATGGTTTATGTATATATTCCAATCAGTATTTAACTTCTTTGTTGTATCAGGTTCAGGACAAGCAGCTCTTACTATGCCGCTAATGGCACCACTTGCTGACCTTGTAGGAGTAAGTAGACAAGTAGGAGTTTTAGCATTCCAATTAGGAGATGGATTTACAAACTTAATAGTTCCAACTTCAGGAATTCTAATTGCTGTTTTAGGAATTACTAAAATAGAATGGATGACATGGGCAAAATGGCAATTCAAATTCCAAATGATATTATTTGCATGTGCATCTGCATTTGTCATGATAGCTACTGTAATTGGATTTAACTAAAAAAATACCATATATTTTTATGTATAACTTAATAAATGAAAGCTAGTTGTTAAGGTATAACATGAGGTGAAAAAATTAGAAAAAACTGTGTTTTAAACACAGTTTTTTTTAATTGTTAAAAGGGAAAAATAGAATATTATAATAGATTAGGGAGTGTTAAAGTTTTGTACTATAAATCTTTATATGATAAATCGTTGGAATTATTAAAAGAAAGAAAAAAGAATTTAAAGGATAAATGGAATTTTGTAGTGGTTGGAGATACTCATTTGTTTCATAAGGGTTCTGATTGTAGAAATGGATTAGACAAGGTGGTTAATTTATTTAAAGAAAAAAAATTAGATCCATTATTTATAATCCATGTGGGAGATACGATTCACAAAAGATCTGAAGATAGAATGAAAGATTTTGTGAAAATTATAAATGATGATGAAACACTAAATAAAATTCCCATATTTTGTGCCACCGGAAATCATGATAGAATAGGCTCTTTTGAGGTTGTAGGAGACACAGATGCTTTTAATAAACATATTGCTCCTTCTGATTACTTTATAGACGTGGATGGAAGTAGATTCATATGGCTTAATAATACAGGGCATGTGGAGAATGGGAAAGAATACATGGGATTTTCTAAAGAGTATCTTGAAAAAAATTTAATAGGTCCTATGGAAAATGCAATTAAAAATAATATATCAAACTTTTTTATAAGCATGCATATTCCACCTAATTGGGGCAGTTGGACTGATGGAGGAAAAACTGATAACCACACCTTTAAACATGGTGTAGAAGAGTTTATACACATAATTAAAACCTATAAAAAATATATAAAAGTTGTCTTTTGTGGTCACATTCATGCCTATGGATTGCAGACTATAGATAATGTACCCATAATAGTTACTGGAGGCGGTGGTGGATTATTGTGTAAAAACTTTAATGAAACTATAGACCATCACTTTATAAATGTGGAAGTAGTTAAAGACAAGGAAGATAGGAATGTGGCCTTTACAATTTATGAAATTTAACTTGTGTATATAAAATGATATAATTGAAGATAGAAAAAGTTAACAAGATTTGTGGGAGCAAAGAGGTGGGCAACTTTGGAAAAGAAATTGTATATATTAAACTTTAATTATGAGGACGGAAAAAACATAAAAAAGCAATTGGACAATCTATTTGAAGATAATATAGATATTAGGTGTATAGAATCAGAGGAATTAAGTGCTCCTAAAGGGGAGTGCTTAATTTTAGTTCCTGATAATAGGACTTTTATAGGTATTAAAGAAAAATTAGGACAAGGATGTAATGTAATAGAGGCCAAGTTAACTTTGTCTAAAGAATCCATAGATAAGATTAAAAGCTTAGACAATGATAAGAAGGTTAGTCTTTTTCATGAAAATATTGAAATAATGAATAAAATAGTATGTGTAATATATAATCTCACAGGAAAAAAGCTACATACCTGCGAATGTGAAAATTCACATATATATCTAGATTTAAATGATGAAAAAAAAGAAGATTTTATTGGAAGAGTATTATTAGATTTAAGTACAATAATAGAAATTGCAGTAAGGTTTAATATAGATTACATAATAAAAAACGAAAATATAATGGAAAAATACAAAGAAATGATTACTAATGAAGCTGGATTTCTTAATATGCTTGGAAGGGTTAATAAATTTGAAAGCCAGCTGGATATACTATTTAAAGTCATTGATGAAGGGGTTATAATAGCAGATAAAAATGGAATGATAAATATTTGTACGGATAATTGTTGTAACATAATTGGATATAAGAAAAAAGATGTGATTAATAAGAGTTTAATAGAATTATTTCCACAAATATATTTTAATCCAGTTTTAGAAGATTATATATATATAAAGGAGCAACTTATAAAGATAAACGGAGATGACATTATAGTATCAATATATCCTATATTTCATTCAAATAGAATGTACGGAATGGTAGGCTTGTTTAAAAAGTTTAGTGACTTGGAGCGAAAGCAGCATAAAATAAGGGCCAAATTAATAGGTAAAGGACATAGGGCAAAATATAAATTTTCCAATATTGTTGGAAAGAGTGAAAAAATAGAAAAGTGTAAGGAGATGGCTAGGAGAATGGCCAAATCTAATTCTTCTGTTCTTATAACTGGAGAAAGTGGAACTGGGAAGGAGTTATTTGCCCATGCCATGCATAATAGTTCTGATAGAAGAGAGTACCAATTTGTGGCTATTAATTGTGGAGCGCTGCCTGAGAGTCTTCTTGAAAGTGAACTCTTTGGATATGAAGAAGGAGCCTTTACAGGAGCTAAAAAGGGTGGAAAACCGGGACTATTAGAATTGGCCCATAGGGGAACCTTGTTTTTAGATGAAATAGGTGAAATGCCACTTAAGTTGCAATTAAGATTGCTTAGAGTATTGCAAGAAAAAGAAGTTATGAGAATAGGCGGAGATACCTTAATAAAAGTAGATATTAGAATTATAGCTGCAACAAACAGAAATTTAAAGGAAATGGTCTTAAGTGGACAATTTAGGGAAGATCTATATTTTAGATTAAATGTATTACCCTTAAGAATACCTCCCCTTAGAACTAGAACGGAGGATATTATTCCACTTATAGAAAAAATGAAAGATGAATTTAATAGTGAGTTTTATTTCATGCCTAATGCCATTGACGCCCTTTTAACCCATAATTGGAGAGGGAATGTGAGGGAACTTAGAAATTATGTAGAATACTTTACTAATATTGGCTTAACGAAAGTTGGAGTAAAGGATCTACCCTTTGATGATATAGGTATATATGAAGAAGGATTGGAAGAAGAAGATTTGGCTTTTATAGATAAATTAAAAAAGCAAGTGGGAAAGGGCATAAGGAAGTATGTATTTGTATTAGAACAATTAGAAAAGAGTCAAATAATTAGTAAAAGAATGGGAAGGCGCAGTTTGTACCAGTTGGCAAAGGAAGAAGGCTTGTATATAAGTGAGAATGAAGTTAGAAGTATCCTTGTTACATTGGAAAAATTTTTAATGGTAGAAATATATAAGGGGAGAAGTGGTACGGTTATAACAGACTTTGGTAAAAGGTCATTATCTTATATGAAAAAGGGTTAAATGGGGAAGTAGCTTACACCATTTAACCCTTTCTTTGTATGTGGAATTTTCTGAAAAAGGCAAAAACACTGAAAATGTCATGCAAAAAAAGTTGGTACGAACTTTGCTATTAAGTATATAGGGAAATGAATTGAGAAAATTATAGGTGTAAAAGCTAAAAAAATTTATTTGTCTAAAAATGTTTTGTCTACCTATATAAATTACTAAAATGGGACTAAGGAGGAAGGTTATATGAAAAAAATCATGTCAGGCAATGAGGCCATTGCTAGAGGTGCCTATGAAGCAGGATGTACTGTAGCAGCGGCTTATCCAGGAACACCAAGTACAGAAATACTTGAAAATGTGGCTAACTACAAGGAAATTAACTCAGAGTGGTCACCTAATGAAAAGGTAGCTCTAGAGGTTGGATGTGGAGCAGCTATAGGTGGAGCTAGAACATTAGTAGCTATGAAACATGTAGGACTTAATGTGGCAGCAGATCCATTTTTCACTATAGCATACGAAGGTGTAAATGGAGGATTAGTAGTAATAAGTGCAGATGAACCTGGAATGCATAGTTCACAAAATGAGCAGGATAATAGATTATATGCACCCCACGCTAAAGTCTGTATGATAGAACCATCCGATAGCATGGAATGTTTAGATTATATAAAAGAATCCTTTAAAATCAGTGAAGAATTTGATGTGCCCGTTATGTTTAGAGTAACTACAAGAATTTGTCATTCTAAGGGATTAGTTACTTTATCAGACAGAGAAGAAGTTGGCGTTAAAAAATATGAGAAAAATGTGCAAAAATATGCTATGATGCCAGCCCACGCTAGAGCGAGGCACGTAGTATTAGAAGAAAATTTAGATAGACTAAGAGCATATTCAAATAAATGTTCTTTAAATAGAATGGAAATGAATGATACTAAGATAGGAATCATAACAAGTGGTGTTTCGTATCAACATGCTAAGGAAGTATTTGGAGAAGAAGCATCTTATTTAAAATTAGGGCTTACTTTCCCTATGCCAGACAAATTAATAAAGGAATTTGCAGATAAAGTTGATGAAATTTATGTAATAGAGGAAAATGAGCCATATATTGAAAATTTTGTGAAAGCCATGGGGATTAAGTGTACAGGTAAAGAAGTACTATCCGTATGTGGAGAGTTAAATCCTCATATACTAAGAAAGGCCTTTAAGAAGGAAGATGAAGGTGCAGGATATGATGTGGATGTTAGCTTACCAAAACGTCCTCCTATGCTATGTGCTGGATGTCCTCATAGGGGTATATTCTATGCCATGAGCAAATATAAGGACTTAGTTGTATCTGGAGATATTGGATGTTATACTCTAGGATTAATTCCACCTCTTAATGTAACGGATACGGTAATATGTATGGGAGCTGGTTTCTCTGCAGCTATAGGTCTTAAAAAGGCTTTCCAAATGGGAAATGTGGATAAGAAGGTATTTGGAGTTGTAGGAGATTCTACTTTCTTCCACTCTGGAATAACGGGTCTTATTGATGCAGTTTATAATAAAACTCCAATAACATTAGTTATATTAGACAACTCTATAACAGCCATGACTGGTCATCAAGAAAATCCTGGAACAGGAAAAACTTTAATGGGTGAAATAACAGAAGTTATTGATATAGAAGCAGTAGTAAAGGCCTGTGGAATAAAAGAGGAAAACGTAGTAGTGGTAGATCCGTATGACTTAGAGAAGACTAGAGAAGGTGTTGAAAAGGCATACAATGCAACGGAGCCATTTGTATTAATCACAAAGAGACCTTGTGCTTTAATTAAGGAAGTTAGAAAAGAAAGAGCTCATCTAAATTGTGAAGTAGTTCAAGAAAAATGTAAAAAGTGTAGAATGTGTTTAAAGATAGGATGTCCAGCTATTACTTTAAAGGATGGAGATATTTTAATAGATAAGGCTATGTGTAATGGTTGTGAACTATGTAAACAAGTATGTAAATTTGATTCAATTGTAAAGGTGGGTGAATAATATGACTAAGAGTTTATTATTAGTAGGTGTTGGCGGACAAGGGATTATCCTTGCATCTAAAATATTAGTAAGTGGTCTTATGAAAATAGGATATGATGTTAAAATGTCAGAGATTCACGGTATGGCTCAAAGGGGTGGAAGTGTAACTACTCAAATTAGGTTTGGAGAAAAGGTATATTCACCATGTATTGTGGAGAATAGTGCAGATTTAGTAATTGCCTTTGAAAAAATAGAAGCCGTAAGATGGTTAGACAAATTGAAAAAAGGTGGTACACTATTAGTAAATGATTATGAAATATATTCCCTTCCTGTTTTAATAGGAAAAGAAGAATATCCAAAGGGTGTAATAGAGAAACTAAAGGAAGTAGTGGAGCATTGTAAGGTTTTTGATGCCTTTTCTGTGGCAGAGGAAGTTGGAAATGTCCTTACTCAAAATATAGTAATATTAGGAGCTTTAATAAAGGCCTTAGGAATAGATACTATAGATTGGGTAGAAGTATTAAAGGAAAATATTCCAGAAAAATTACATGATATAAATATCAAAGCATTGAAAAAGGGAATGGAATTGTAAAAGTGAGGGATAATATGGTTTTTGAAAATTTCAACAAACTTATAAATAAAGTTAAAAATAATCAAGAAAAAAAGAGAGTGGCTGTAGTGTGTGCTGGAGATGAGCACACACTAGAGGCCGTATTCTTAGCTAAACGTGATGGAATAGTAAATCCTATATTAATAGGAGATAGTGAGAAAATAAAAGGAATATTAAGTAATCAAAAGAATGAGATAGACCATGAAAACATAATCCATGCTGACTCTATGGAAGAGGCAGCTAAATGTGGAGTGGATTTAATCCGTGAGAACAAAGCAGATTATTTAATGAAGGGTAAAATTGATACTTCAAAACTTCTTAAGGCCGTAGTAAGTAAAGAATCAGGATTAAGAACAGGTAGTGTCATGTCCCATGTGGCATTTTTAGAAATACCTACTTATAAAAAGTTACTAGTAGTAACTGATGGCGGAATGGTAATGTATCCCACATTAGAAGAAAAAAAGGGTATTGTGGAAAATGCAGTGAGAACTTTAAAGCTAATAGGCTATGAAAAGCCTAAAGTGGCAGCACTTTGTGCTGTCGAGAAAGTAAATCCTAAGATGGAAGAAACAGTTCATGCTAAAGAATTAAAGGATATGAGTTTAAATGGTAAGATAGAGGACTGCATAATAGAGGGTCCTATTTCATACGATTTAGTTATGAGTAAAAAATCTGCAAGAATTAAAGGATTTGAGAGTCCTATTGTAGAAGAAGCAGATATACTTTTAATGCCAAACATAGCAACTGGAAACATAGTTTCAAAATCACTTATATATTCAGCCAATGCCAAAATGGCTGGAATAGTGGTAGGTGCCAAAGTTCCTATAGTACTTACATCAAGGGGTTCTTCTACAGAAGAAAAATATTTATCTTTAGTACTATCTTCAGCTATGGATAAGGGGGAGTAATATGAAACATTATGTATTATCAATAAACCCAGGGTCCACATCTACTAAGGTGGCCATATATGAAAATGAATTAGAAATTCATAAAACTACCATAGACCATTCAAGTGAAGAACTTAAAAAGTATGACAAGACCATAGAGCAATGTTCTATGAGAAAGGATGCCATACTAAAGTTTTTAGAAGAAGTTGGGTTTGATGTTAAAGAATTGTCTGGAGTAGTAGGTAGAGGTGGCATGTTGCCGCCAGTAAAGTCAGGTGCCTATAGGGTAAATGAGAGTATGATTGACAGACTTACTAATAGGCCTGTAGTAGAGCATGCATCTAACTTAGGAGGTATTATTGCCTATGAAATAGCTAATCCATTAGGGATTAATGCATATGTATATGATTCTGTGGCTGTAGATGAACTAATGCCTATAGCTAGAATATCTGGTATGAAAGAAATTGAGAGAAAGAGTTTCTCTCACGCACTGAACATGAGAGCTATGGCCATAAAAACTGCTAAGAAGATTGAGAAATCCTATTATGATTGTAACTTTATAGTTGCTCACTTAGGTGGCGGAATTTCCATAAGTGTTCACAATAAGGGGAAAATGGTTGACATAGTATCTGATGATGAAGGACCTTTCTCTCCAGAGAGGGCAGGAAGAGTGCCTTGTAGAGAATTAATCAATCTTTGTTTTTCAGGCAAATATGACAAGAAAACTATGAGTAAAATGTTAAGAGGTAAAGGTGGATTAATATCTTACTTAGACACTAACAGTGCACTTGATGTACAAAAAATGATTGATGAAGGAAATGAAGAAGCTAAGCTTGTTTATGAAGCCATGGCATATCAAGTAGCAAAGGGTATTGGAGAACTTGCCACAGTTGTAGATGGAAAGGTAGATAGAGTTATAATCACAGGTGGAATAGCTCATTCTAAATTAATAAGTGAATGGATTAAAAGTAGAGTTGAATTTATAGCACCCGTTGAAATAGTTCCAGGAGAAAATGAATTGGAAGCTTTAGCCTTAGGTGGACTAAGGGTATTAAATGGTGAGGAGACGGCTTACGAATATGATTTAGGATAAGGGGGCAATATCTATGAGTAAGTTTAGAAAAGAATTATTAACTTTAGGCTGTTACGTTCCAGGAAAGCCTATTGAAGAAGTTAAAAAGGAATATGGCTTAGATAAAATCATTAAGCTCGCTTCTAATGAGAATCCATTAGGACCATCAAAATTAGCAGTTGAAGCTATTAAGAATGAAGCGGAGAATGTATTTGTATACCCAGATGCTGCAAGTATGGATTTGAGAGCCGATATAGCTAAAGACTTAGGAATAGAGGCAGATAATATTATACTTGGAAATGGTGGAGAGGATGTTATAAGGATTATAGCTCAGACCTTTGTTGAAAAGGATGATGAGGTTATAATGGCAACTCCTTCGTTTATATTATATAAAAACTGGTCTATGCACATGGGCGGAGTAGCAGTAGAGATTCCACTAAAGGATTACAAGCATGACTTTGAAAAGTTTATTGCTAGTATTAATGATAAGACTAAAGCCATATTTGTATGTAACCCAAATAACCCATTAGGAAATATTATGACTAAGGAAGAGGTTAAGTATTTAGTTGACAATATTCCTAAGGATTTAATTTTAGTTTTAGATGAAGCATATTATGATTATGCTATTATGAATGAAGATTATCCAGATAGTTTAAGCATATTAAAAGAAAGACCAAACACAGTAATTATAAGAACTTTCTCTAAATCTTCTGGTATTGCAGGATTGAGAGTGGGCTATGCAATCTCAAGTGAAGAAATCATAAGTGAAATGACTAAGAGTAAGACCGTATTTAATGTGAACAAAATAGCTCAAGCAGCAGCTAGGGCAGCTCTACAAGATAAGGAGCATATTGAAAATACTGTTAAGTTAAATTATGAGTCATTAAAGATGATTACAGATTATTGTAATGAAAATAACCTTGAATATGTAGAATCTAATGCAAACTTTATCTTTATGAATGTGGGTAAAGATTCTAGGGTTGTATTTGAAGAATTACTTAAAAAGGGTATTATCATAAGACCAGGATTCCTATGGAAATATGATGATTGGTTAAGAGTAAGTACAGGCACATTAGAACAAACTAAAGAATTTATAGATGCATTAGATAGCATACTATAGAATTAAAACTCCTTCTATTTTTAGAAGGAGTTTTTCTTATGAAAAGGACAATTAATGATTAAAATAGAAAATATAGATATGTTATATTTAATCTGAAGTTGTGTGAACCTACTTGGCCACAATAAATTTAAAGTTTTTTCAAAGGAAGTCACTATCAGACTATAGAGTGTAAATTTTATAATTAAGGTAGAAGATTCATAATTGTTTGCAGCAAAAGATATTCTGATGTTCCACCTTTTCAAAAATTGTTAAACGTATTGTGCCTCGTAGGTGCTAAGGGATTATGAGTATTAAAAAGAGAAAAATAATTCAACAGGGAGATGATCATGTTGGAGAAAAAGAGATTTAGTATTTCTACTATAATTGCCATTTTAATGGGAGTGGGGGCTATAGTAGTATTTACGCCTGTATTGTTGTTTGTACTTATTCCCATAGGTGTAATATGTTTAGAACAATTTTGGGATGACATACTTTTGTGGGGAGCGAGCCTATATGATAAAAGACGGAAATAATCATTAAATTCCAGTTTAAATATGAGAGTAATCTTGTGGTATAATAGTATAATTACAATAGATAAAAGACAGATGAGGAGATTAATATGGAATTTGTAATTATAGATTTTGAGACTACAGGCTTATCTAACCAAGATAAGATTATAGAAATAGGATATGCCCATGTGAAAGGGAATGACATAGTGAGAACTGGAGGAAAAATAATTAATCCAGGAATAAAGTGGCTAAGCTCTAGAATAACGGCTATTACAGGTATAACTACAGATATGGTAAAAAAAGCAGACAAGATAGAGGATATATTCCCTAAATTTCATAAATTTCTGAAAAATAAATTAATAGTGGCCCATAATGCTTCCTTTGATATGAGATTTTTAAATAATCAATTAGAAGCTATGGGAGAAGAGAGAATTAATAATTATCTTTGTACAAAGAAGCTATTTAAGGAATATAAAAAGCTAAATGGAATAGGGTCAAAGGGAGAAAAGTTAGAAGATTTAGTAAGACACTTTAACCTTACTAATGAAAGGGCCCATAGAGCTGAAAGTGATGCCTATGTTACAGCCAAGGCCTTTATAAAAATGATAGAACATATAGATTATAAATTATATATAAAATAGATAAATACAGCCAGTGTTGGCTGTATTTTAATTTTATTGAGAATTTTACTTTAAGATAATAAGGGTGCCTTTTATGCAAATCATGCATTAGTTAACTATTAATGGAAAAGCTAATAGTATGGAGGGAATAAGTACATGAAAGAATCTCTTACAAATAGACAAATTGCTTTTTGTATTTTCGGATTAGTAGTAGGATATGGTGTTTTAAGTCTGCCTAAAAATGTTGCAGAAAATGCAGGTACAGGAGGATGGTTTACCTTATTAATTGCTACAGCAATAACAATGATTTCTACATATATAATTACATATCTTGGATATGTCCATGAAAACAAAACAATATATGAGTACAGTAACATATTAGTTGGAAAATATATTACATATATATTCATACTTATATATAGTATATATTTTTTTACAATTTTTACTATGCTCATAAGACTGGCCTGTGAAGCTATTAAGCTTACCATATTAATAAAGACTCCTGTATGGGCATTAAGTTTACTATTTCTTTCAGTGGCATATTACGCTGTAGTAAAAAGACTAGGAGTAATCGCAAGGATTTGTGAAATATATGGTCTTATCATTATTATAGGGTATATAACTATACAATTAACAGTATTAACTCAAGGAGAATTAATGAATTTAAAACCCTTTTTCGTTGTAGGACAAATACAATCATATATAAAAGCCACTCTAGTTACAATACTTCCATTTATAGGGATAGAAATACTTATAATCATACCTTTTAATAAAAAGAATAATAAACGAATATTTAAATATACAGCCTTTATGGTAGGAGTTATAGGAATTCTTTATATACTCATTGTAGAATCGTGCATTTCTGTCATGGGTGTAGATAGTATTATTCATTACAAAGACGCTTTATTTGCCACTATAAGAAGGATTGATATTAAAAGTCTTGAGTTTTT